>JAYPMF010000008.1:0-16976 GCA_038129785.1 Flavobacteriaceae bacterium | reverse complement strand
TAGAGAGAGTACTGTTGGAGCCAAATCGACAAACTCAACAAAAGTTTTTGCTCTTGAACCTTTATTATGGTGAAATAAGTGCTTCCATTTTTCTGGAACATAAACAACCAAGGGAACATGTAATCCACTCTCATAGGCATAACCTTTACTTCTGGGAAGAACACCTCCATGATCTCCAAAATAGAAGATAATGGTTTCTTCCATAAGTCCCTGCTGCTCTAACTCATCAATGAATTCTCCCATCTTAAGGTCTGCCAAAACATGTCTTTTTTGAAAATGATAGTAAGAGTACCGAAAGGTTTTCGTATCAGGATGATATGGAAAAACTTTAATGTTCTCCAACACTTGGTCAGGAGTATTATCAATTTTATTTTGATCAAAATGTAAATTACTTTCATGAGTGATCGTATAATTTTGAACATGAAAAAAGGGTTGACCCTGCTTCCTATTTTTGTATGTAGCTTTTTTTGAAGATTCATCCCATACACCTTCAGGCAATAGAAAGTTATAATCTTCCTTGCTGTTGTTTGTAGTGTAATATCCTGCTTTTTTTAGGTAGTAAGGAAATGGCATTACACCCTCTGGCAATGGCACATGTCGAGTTCTTCGGTGGAATTGGGTAAATATTCTGGGGGCATAACAGCCGGTAATCAATGTACTTCGTGCCACAGAGCAGACTGGGGCATTAGAAAAAGCATTGTCAAAGACAATTCCGTCTTTTGCCAATTTCTCTATCGCAGGCATAACAACACCATTACCATTATACAATTTCATGTATTGGGGAGAATTGTCTTCAGTAGTCAACCAAACTATATTGGGATAAGATTGATCTTTTGGATTACATGCTGAAAAAAACAGCAATATTCCCACTATAATTGAAATTCGCATTGATTACAGCTGAGAATAAGGCAGAGCAATTAAGAAAGCTCGTGTGATCGACGAACAACAGCTGTCTTTATATGCTGGGTCGCTTTTCAATTTTGTCCAAGTAGGGTGGTCAGAAAACTGTCCCCAGTTTTCATTGCGCTCCTCCAAACTTTCGAAAGCTAGCATATAAGTCAAACAAGGCATTCGCTCTCCGGCGATTTTATCTCCAAAAAAGACAGATCCAAAATCCAACTGATCGAATAACTCCAATTCACCCTCGTTAAACATATCGACTTTTCGTCTGTAAGCATCCTCTGAATGGCTTTCATAGGTGCGTAATTCAAAAAATCGATTTTTATAATCGGGTTTAACCATTTTGGGCATTCCATCAAAAGCCATGTAAAGGGAAGTCTCATATCGATTGAAAATCGGCTTATTCACAGGACTAAGTTCAGCTGATGCTTTCTGAATAATTTCATTAGATGCCATAAGCAAACGTGCCTTATGGTAAGACTTAATATCAGCATAGGGGATAAAAACATAAATCTTTCTGGGCAGATCCTCTGAAACTTCTTTGAATACTCCTATGTTATTAATTCCTTGTTGATTTAGCGATGGTATGAAATGATTTTCAAAATAGTTGTTGAAATTTTTAAAATTAGAATATTGAAAAAGTTCATAAGTTCTGATTTCATATAATTCATTTTGTCCAAAGAGATCAATGCAGCTTATAAGGGCGTATAGAAGGATAATTTTTTTCATTTTTATTTTTTTAAGTTTTTAAAAATAATTTTTTTACTCAGAATTGTGTATATTATAAATTAATATTTTATTTTAAGAAAAAGTCGCTCTCTAAATAAAATTGGCCTTTTTCGCCCCAAAAAATGACTAAAAATGAGATAAAAAATACTGAAAAAGAGAAAAACGATCACTTTAGGCTTCCCTCTATTTGACGATCAATCTCCTCTGCTAATTGAAAATCAAGTTTTGAAATGGCATTTTGATCGTGGGTCCACAATTTTAGTGTAACAGTATTATATAGATTGATTATTTTGGGGTGATGATTCATCGACTCAGCTATTTGGCCGACAGTGTTGATGAATTTTAGTGCTTCATTAAAATCTTTGAATTTAAAGGTTTTAACTAATTTACCGGAGTTCTGTGTCCATTCGTTATGCATTATCATTGAATTAGGTCAAAATTTAATTACATAAAAAAATGAAAAAAAGCTTACAATCCCCATTATTATTGTTGATTTTTTTGCTTTTAACCTGTTGTAAGGTAAAGCATTCAGTACCTCCCAATATCATTTATATTTTAGCAGATGACTTGGGTTATGGCGATTTGGGAGCTTTTAATCCAGAGGGAAAAATAAAAACACCTCATCTGGATCAAATGGCTCACCAAGGAATGATTTTTACGGATGCGCATACTTCCTCCTCGGTTTGCACTCCTACCCGATATGGGATTTTAACAGGCAGATACAACTGGCGCAGTCCACTCAAAAAAAGTGTTTTGAGTGGTACCTCCCAAGCTCTAATCCCGCAAGACAGAACCACTGTGGCTTCTTTTTTAAAAAACAATGGCTACCAAACAGCTTTTATTGGCAAGTGGCATTTGGGCTGGGATTGGGCTTTAAAAGACAGCACTTTTAATAATAAACCCATCAAGGATCATGAGATTTTTGAGAAAATCGATTTTTCAAAAAATATCACCAACAGTCCAAATGGATTAGGTTTTGATTACTCATATGGTCACTGTGGCTCGCTAGACATGCCACCCTATGTATATGTTGAAAATGAAATGATTACTGCTCGTGTTGAGAATATCACTGAAAGAAAAGGAGACTACCACTGGTGGAGAAAAGGCCCTACAGCCAATGACTTTGATCATGAAAGGGTTACTCCTAACTTGTTTAATAAGGCAGAGGGATTTATCATCGATATGAATAAGAAGGGGAAACCCTTTTTTTTGTATTTGCCTTTGCCCTCACCCCATACTCCCATTTTGCCAACTGAGCAATGGAAAGGGAAGAGTGGATTGAATCCTTATGCGGATTTTGTAATGCAGATAGACCATCGGGTAGGAAGGCTGAATGAGCTTTTGGATGAATTAGGAATATCAAAAAACAGCATTGTAATTTTTACTAGTGATAATGGCTGTTCACCTCAAGCTAAATTTGATGAATTGGAAAAAAAAGGACATGACCCGAGTGGATTGTTTAGAGGGCATAAAGCCGATATTTTTGAGGGAGGTCATCGAGTGCCTTTTATCGTAAAATGGCCTAAAAAAATTCAAGCGGCCTCAATTTCACACAAAACTATTTGTACCACTGATTTGCTTGCCACCTGTGCTGATATTTTGGGAAAAACACTCAAGGATGACGAGGGAGAGGACAGTTTTTCTATTTTACCATTATTATCCGAAGAAACGAAAAATCAATACAAAAGAGATTTTACCATACACCATTCCATTAATGGGAGTTTTGCCATCAGAAAAGGGGATTTTAAGTTTATTTTCTGTCCTGGATCCGGGGGCTGGAGTTTTCCAAGGCCATTGAAAAAAGAAACTCAAGGGTTACCAAAATTTCAACTTTACAATCTGAGGGAGGATCCTGGAGAAATGAAAAATCTCTTCGGTCAGCACCCAAAAATAGAACTTGAATTGATTAATCTTTTTAAAGAAGCCATCCAAAAAGGGAGAACCACCAAAGGGGTTCCACAGAAAAATTTCAATTACCACTTATCATCAGTAAAATGGGAACCTTTGGCTGTTTTTGAAAATGAATAATCCCATTTGAAATGAATTGAAAAACACATATAGTAGGTTGAACCAATAGATCAACTTTAGATTAATAAACCTGAACTAGGTTCGAGCAATTAATAAATTTTTACTATTATGTTTCTAACGGGTTTAATAATTATCATTATTGTTTTTGGTAAAGATTGAAACCAAAAAATTATACAGTTTTTTCACCAATTAGAAATTTGAGGAATTGTTGATGAATTCCAATGCCATCAATGTCAAATAAATCCCCTTTGGGTTTATATCCCAATTTTGAGTAAAATTCTGATGCATGGATTCTGGCATTCAACCAAAGAAGATCAACACTATTATTCTTCAACTCCTGCTCGGCAAATCTCATCAATTCAGATCCATATCCCAATCTTTGAAATGAATCTAATGTTGCAATACCTCTTATTCTCATAGCATTTAATTCAGGAAAAGAAGAGCATGTGATAGGAAGTGCTGAAAGAACAGATATGACTTTCCCGTCCAACTCTAAACAAAAATGTATGGATAATGGATGATCATCAAACTCAAAAGAACAATCCTCTATGGGTCTTCCAGGGCGAAGCACAGGATGCCTAACTGCGTATGTTTGATGTGCTGAAATTCTCTTTATTTCCATCATTTGTTGTGGATAATACGTAAGGTAATAGTGATAGGTGAAAATTTACGGCATTAATTTACCGTAATCGTTCCATACATAGCGTTATGAATCGAGCATTGATAGTAATAGGTTCCCGCAGCTGTTGGTATCCAAGAAACTGTTCCAATTGTAGCTCCATTGCCTGTCGTTCCTGATATTAAATTATCGGTGCCGGTTTCCTGAACTGTTTTCAGATAAAAAGGATGTTGAGTTGCATTTACTGCAAAGTTTAAAGTGTCTCCAACCCTAACAGTCACAGATGGATCGGCACCTGAAACAGTTCCATTTCTATCAAATCCACTTAGGTTATAGTCGCTTGAATTGGATGCAGTGACATTGATGGTATATGTTTCAGCTGAAAAAGTATTAGAGGAGGTAGTTGAGGTAGTTGTTCCAGTATTAGTTGATGTTCTTGTCTCAACTGTCAATTTAAATCTGTGAGAAATTGACTGCGATCCATATGTTGCGATCATCTCAATATCATGAGTTCCAAGAGACGAAGATTCAGGGGTGCCAAAAACAACAATAGTTTGTGTTGAAGGATCCCAATCAGCAAATACTCCGCTAGGTAATCCGTTGACATCTACCTGAACATCATTGAAAAAATCGAGATTAGTCTGACAATTTTCACTATCAGACCCAGAATTGTCAGTGTACCGAATCCCTGTTGAAAAATATCGTGCATCTATTGAAATTGTCTCACTTACAGTCATACCGCCATCAGTTGCAGTAAAAGTGAACTCTAATTGGCAATTCCTTGCGGTAGTTCCAGAGGTGGTTGTTGACGTATTAGTTCCTGAGGTATTATTAACCTCTCCACCTTCATTTTGATTGGTTTGAGAAACAACTTGTTCAACTATAATTTGACCACTGACAATAATTGTAGGACTTGCTACACTTAGCATAATATCATAGTCAAAGGTTCCAACTGAGTTGGACGATGGAGTCCCCGAAATCGTAATTTGGTTATTGTCAAGACTTACCAAAACCCCCTCTGGAAGGTTAGAGGAACTAACACTAAGTGTTTCAGTACAAGTTGATCCTACAGTTACGGCAATCAAAATATCTTGGATTGAATCTCCTACGCTTATCGTTTGATTAATGTTATCAGAGGTAAGTTCCGTTTCAATAGTACAAGATCTGGATAAAATAGTGGAGGATTCTGTATTAGAAGGGGCAATAGGATCGGTTGCCTCATCGTATGTAGAATCTCTATCAGCTTCTAGCTTTTCATTACATACTCCAGTCAGTTCAATATTAAAGCTGAAGTAGTTTTGAGTTAAAATAATATCGGTAAGCCGTCCAATATTTGTTTCCCCCTGATTTAAACTTATCGAGTTTTCTGAGTCAATCGAGTACTGACCTGTTATGGTTGATGTTTCGGTAATTATTGTAAATGAGTTGTCTGTTCTGAATATGATCTCATTAACCTGACATTCAACAGCTCTTGCGGATGTTGAACTTTGTGAACCTGGACGTTTCTTCCTGATTTTCCATTTTCCTATTGTATTATTTTTGTCAGTATTTTCCGGATTTATTACCGGAAGTTTTTCCTCAAAAGTGGCTGTAACAGTTTTGGATTGATCCATTATAAGTTCCAAGGGATTCTCATAAGTGTTTTCACTAATATCATTAAGCAGGTATTCCCAATCGTAAAACAAAAAATCACTTTGGGGAGTAGCAGTTAATCTAATGGTATTCCCTGATTCGTATTCGGTTGTCTCCCGGGCAGAATTAACGACCTGTTGGGCTACTTGCCCACTCCCCACAGTGTCAACGGTAAGAGTATATTTGGACCTTACAAAATTGGCAATTATAGTTTGATTGGATGTTACTTTTACACTTATTGAATTGCCTGTGAGGGATGTTCCGGTCCAGCTTGAGAACTCATATCCCTGCGCTGGAGATGCCGTAATTGATACTGAAGTATTTTCATTAAACACCCCCCCTGTAGTACTAACATTTCCCCCTTCAGAAGCAGATACCGATAAGGTATATTTTTGGGGAATTTTTGGGGAATTATCATCTGCCTTATTACAATTGTAAGCTAATAGAAATATCCCTGTAAGCAGCAGTCCCTTATTTAATTTATCCAAGTTGGTTTTGAAATATAGTGCCACGTTTTATGCCGTAATTAAATCTTTCTACCTAATTACTGCTAAGTTAAAAAATGAATTGTCTTTTTTTATAACTTACTTACAATTCTGTAATTTTTTAAATTATATAATTTTTGACAATTAATTTTGATCTGTTGTCTGCTCAAGTAAAATTTTGCCATAAAATCCTTTGATGATTTTTATGACAGCAAACTGCCTCTTGGATAATGAAGAAGTTGATTGTTCCCAGATTCATCAATTTTTTTGATTTTGAAGCGAGTACGACATAACTATCAGAAGTCTAACAATTATTCTTGAAGAGTTATCTTTCTTTCTGAGGGATTAAATGGTGAATCTATTAAATTTCCTTTGGAATCAATCAGTTCTAATTTAATTGAAACCTCACCTTTTGGAAGTCCTTCAATATAGTATGGAGCCCACTCATCTATTATGAATTCAGTCCCTTGTATTGTAGCCCTTACCTTATTGCCCTGAGGGGATATTTTAGTGTTGATAAGATAAAAGTCTAATAATACCTTTTCTGTTGCATCTCCTTTATATACCCCTTTAGGTCTGCTGTAAAACAATAATTGCCCAGAAAGGTCAATTTTGTTTCCATCACCAATTTGATCTAAATAATAAGCATTACTATTTTTTACCGATTCATGATAAGATCTAGATAAGAATGCAAGAATGACATTATTTCCCTGATTTAACTTTTGAACAAACTCATCAGAATATTTTGCAGAATAAGGCCCATTGTTGATTATAAAATGTATATGTTGTCCTTTGTCAGAATTTGCCAGTATATATTCAAATTGCTTTTGGGTTTGAACTCCTAATTCGTAATTTTCAATATTGAAAGAAAAGGTGTAATCTTCTCCACTCTGGTAGATAGTATCTGTCAATGTTATTTTGGCACTTTCATAGGATGGTGATCCCACAACCCGTGTAATTGAAATATCTCTTGAATTACTACATGAAATAAAAAAACAAGAAATCAGTAAAATAGTAATCTTTTTCATTTTAATTTTTTTAATGTAATGTCTAAATAAAGTTATTTTTTTTTAATATGTAAAATCAAATACAATTTTTCAGATTTGTTAAAATTAACAGCAGATATTAAAGTGTTGCGTATTATGACGTGTGATCTATAAACTATTTATATATTAGACATATAAAATGGTAAACTAAAAGCCATTTTCGGACAAGTAAATTTACGTAAGTGGATCTTGCCAATAGAAATTATCTTTAAAAAAGTTTTCAAAATTAATGAAGAATGTTCTGATTTATTTTGTGACTTTCCTTTTGGTATTCTCAAATGTTAAATCACAATACGGTTCAATAGAACTCAATACCGGGGGCTTTTCATTTATTCCTCTTTTTACATCTGACAAACCTCACTTTATTCTTCGAGCCGGAACAAACGATAAAAAGAGACTAAGTTTAAACCTAATCAATCTAATTATGATGGATGGTTTTCATCCTGCAAATTATTCGTTGATAGCCAGGTGTAAATTGATTGATAAAAAATTTAAGTTAAAAATCGGCTTTCAGTTGCCAGGATATCGCCTGTTTGAAAACGAAGATTATAAGGCAAGAAATGTACAAGAAATAAGAGCTTCAATTTCTTTAAATCCAAAAACAGATTTTTTATTTCTGTATTTACATGGGGAAGGGAAAAATTTTGACATGAACAATAATTTTTATTCCGTTTACTTTAGAAAAACTCTTAATAAGTTAGTTACCAACTCACAATTCTATGTTTTATTTACGAGTTTGGAACCCAATTCTTCATACGGAATTGCACAAAAAATATCCTATCAACTAAAAAATAAAATTAGCGTAAATTTTTTCATAAATAAATCTCTAACCAATGAAGTTTTTAATAAAACATTGGGTGTTCAATTTCATTTTTAAAAATAGGGTTTGTTTAAAACCCAACTAATCTTTTCCCAAAAGCTACATAAGAATGGTTTATATTTAAGTTCGATTATTCCTTTAAATGAAAGTTGAACTTTGATTTTTAAATTTTTTAAAATTTAAAACTTTCATTTATAAAATATTTATAAAATGAATATGCCTTCATCAATGAAAAAATCAGAAAAATAGTTTTGAGGTTTATATTCATTATATTTTTTACTGTTGTTTTAAACCCTAACTATTCTCAGGATTTAAAAATAAAATATATTGATAGTGACCACACTTACAATTCTGATTTTACTGATGGTCAAATGCTTCACTCAATTGGAACTCATAATATTCAAATTTTAAGAGCAAATAGATCTTATCCGGAAAGTGCAGAGGGATTGGGTTGGACATATAATCACGCTCCTTTTTTATCTTATTGGAAAGGATATTTTTATTGTCAATATCTATCAACACCCATGGGAGAACATTCAAGTCCAGGAATTTCACTAATTACAAGGTCTAAAAATGGATATGAATGGGATAAACCAAAAATTATTTTTCCAATCTATTTTGATTATCATAAGTCTGACAAATATGTTGATGTGAAAAATTTAATAATGCATCAAAGAATGGCGTTTCATGTTTCAACTAATGGAAAGCTTTTAGTCTTTGGTCATTACGGAGGGAACAATGGTGATGGGGTCGGTAGAGTTGTAAGAGAAGTATTTGAAGATTTTACCTATGGACCTATTTACTTTATAAGATTAAATGAATCCTGGAAGGGAAATATTTCTTACCCTGACTATAAAACTTCTGATGATAAAGGATTTATTTTAGCTTGTGAGGAATTTGTTAATGACCCTATAAAAAGAATTCAATGGTGGGAGGAAGATTATTTATCATCTGACTCTGGAAAATTTTATCTTCCATTTAAAAGACAAAAAGCATTCACATTCTATAGTATTTCTGATAAGATTAAAATAGGATTATTTAAATCCAGAATGGTTAATTGGAGTATGGATGGTGGTAATACGTGGAGTAAACCTGAGAGATCGGAATCTTTAAAATATGGAGGTGCAAAAATTTGGGGGCAAAAATTAGATTCTAATCTCTATGCAATTGTATATAATCCAACTGATAACAAAAATAGACATCCTCTTGGAGTTGCAACTAGTAAAGATGGGGTTAAATATAAAAACCTTTCACTTGTTCATGGAGAAGTTCCAGTGAAAAGGTATTGGGGTATTGAGAAAAGACCGGGACCTCAATATGTTCGTGGAATATCGGAGGGAAATGGAAATCCGCCAGGTGATGATATTTGGGTGGTTTATTCTGTAAGTAAAGAGGATATATGGATTTCAAAAATTCCTTTTCCAATTTCTACAACATGGGAAGGAACTATATCGGATAATTTTAATAATCCTTCATCTAAGTATTTGATTGAAAACTGGAATATTTATTCTCCAAAATGGTGTCCCGTTATCATTGAAAATGGTCCTAATGGACAAGGAAAATCCTTGGTCCTTGAAGACTTTGACCTATATGATTATGCTAAAGCAGTACGAACTATAGATAATCAAACTCAAGGTAATATATCAATGGATTTTTATGTGGAGTCTGTCAATGATCCTTTTTTTGTTGATATTACAGATAAATTTGGGAAAAGACTTATAAGTCTAAAAATTGATAAAATAGATCTATTAAATGTTATTGAAAAAGGTGATAACTCAAGAATGGAATTCATTTTAGATCAAAAATCATGGAACAAAATATTAATACTTTATAATAGTAAAATGTTAGAATTTAAACTTAAAATAAATCAAAATGAAATAACAAAATCAATATCATTTTTAAACAAGGGTATCCCAAATAGAGTAGAGTTAAGAACAGGTAAATATCGAATGGACAGAAAAATTCAAGAATATAAAAGTAATGATCAAAAAGTACCTGGTTGGGACGAACCAAATAGTGAACGACCATCAAAATCCACTAAGATTTATATTGATAATTTTATTTCTGGGAACTATTCAGGCTATCTAAGAGATTAAATTATTGATATTCATACATAATACATTAGTTTCAATTACATTAATATGAGATTAAAACAAACATTGATTATTCTTTTCAATTTATTTCTTTTTTTCAATTGTGAGGATAAAGTAAATTACGTTTCAAATAATGATCTTAAAAATTTGGAACAATCAGTGGCAGATTCAAATAATATTTTTTTAGATGAAAATAATGTCACAATAAAATGCCATTTAGCAGAGGTTGGAGATAAAGCAATTATAAATGGTATCAATTATACTGTTGTAAATGAATCTATTTTGAGGGAAATGGTTGAAAAGAATGAAGATGTAACTAATGTTTGTACCTCACACATTAGTGATATGAGCTCTTTATTTAGTAACAAGGAATTATTCAATCAGAATATTGGTAGTTGGGATACCTCTAATGTTACAAATATGGATAACTTGTTTAGTCTAGCGGAATCATTTAATCAAAATCTACAAAATTGGGATACTTCTAAGGTTAAATCTATGGTAGAGATGTTTTCAAATACACCATTTAATTACGACATAAGCAATTGGAATACCACTAACGTACTGAGTATGAGAGGAATGTTTTATTCAGCATATGCTTTTAATCAAGATATTGGTAGTTGGGATACTTCTAACGTCACTGATATGAGTTTCATGTTTACATTTACAATTTTCAATCAAAATCTAAACAACTGGTGTGTTACCAAAATACCTAACGAGCCAAATAATTTCTCATTTTTGTCCTCACTAACGGACGAGAATAAACCGCTTTGGGGAAGCTGTCCTTAAAATTTTGATAAAAAACTTGAGTTAAATTTAATCTTTGAGTGTTAAGCCGAAATTAATATTACAGAACAGTAGATTAATTAATCGGAAAAAATTATAGAGAAATAGTAATTGGGGAATCTATAATGAATCTTCCTTCTACATTGATCAAACAACATTATTTCATCCCCACTTACTAAATATTAATTACAAATTTTACAATCATAAATATTAAATAACAATTTTTTTAAATAAGTAATTCTTATCAAAAAATAATTTCAACTTATATAAATTCAACTCATGTTAGATAAAGCAGTAGTTATTTAAAAGATTGGGGCTTTTGTTACTGGGTTGGATTTTTTAACTAAACCCTAGTCAGACCAATAAAAACGATATGGTAATTATCTTAAATTTAGCATTAGAAAGATTTTTTATGATAAATTAATTTATCTTTTTAACCACCAAATAATCAAATTGGTGGTAATATTTTAAAATAAAAAAATAGATGTTAACAATAATAGATTGAGAATTCTAGGCTTCGTAACAAATTAAAATAATTTTTTAAACTTAAATAGTAAAAATGATTTTGATACTATTTAAATAATAAATCTATAATAAGTCAATGTTATAAAATGATTAATTTGAATGAAATTTTAATAAAAAGAATCAGTAAAAATGATTTGCCGAAAGTAATTGATATACTTCAGGAAATCTCAGTTTATCGCCCCCCAAAAATAAAACATGAGAGTATTTGGGAAAGTTATTCAAACCAACAAAATATATTTGGATATTGTTTTTTTTATAATAGAAAACTTATTGGATATGGATCAATAAACTTAGAGATGAAATTAAAAAAAGGTTTAATGGCCTACATAGAAGATATAGTTGTTCATAAAAAATTTCAAAATAAAAAAATAGGGAAACAAATTGTAAATCATTTGATCAGTATCGCTAAGAAAGAAAATTGCTATAAAATCAAGTTAGACTGTAGTTATGATAAACTCCCCTTTTATGAAAAATTGGGTTTTAAAGAAAACGGTTTTAGTATGGTTAAATCACTTTAAAAAATAAAAATGAAAGATATGTTAGTCAAACTCTATGAACTTCCTAAGGAGTGCGTAGAATATCAAAAATTAAAAAAGGAAATAGATTTTAGGCGTCCTTTGGCTGCTGAAAAATATCTAGTAATCAAATGGGTTGAAGAAAACTTTGGAAATGGTTGGAAAAGTGAAGTTGACGTGTCATTTTCGAAAAATCCAATTTCAACATTCATAGCTGTAAAAGATGGAAAAATCATAGGTTTTTCTACTTATGACTCGGCTTATTTAAATTTTTTAGGACCAATGGGGGTGTCTAAAGGTTATAGAAAAAGAGGACTTGGTAAAGTGCTTCTTTACTTAGCACTTAAATCAATGAAAGAGATGGGTTATGCATATGCAATAATTGGTGGGGTGGGGCCTGCTAAATTTTATGAAATAACTTTTGGAGCTAAAGTTATTAAAGGTTCAGATCCAGGAATATATAAAGGTATTTTAAGTCATGTCCCTGTCTAGTAATGATAATGATTCTAGAGAATTAGCTAAGTTTGGTTACAAACAGGACTTGAAGAGATCTATGAAGAAATTCTCTTCATTCGCTGTATCATTTTCTTTAATCTCTATCCTTACTGGTATATTTGCAAATTTCCATTTTGGATTTTCAGAAGTTGGAAGTTTCATCCCTTTTTCCTGGACTATTGTATTTGTAGGACAGTTTATTGTTGCTTTAATAATGGCAGAATTATCAGTTAATTTTCCAATTTCAGGGTATGGATATCAGTGGACATATAGATTAGTCGGTCCAAAACTTGGGTTTACTACAGGGTGGTTATTATTATTACAATTTCTTACTGGTTTTCCTGGCATATGCAAGGCGCTTAGCATCCTTTTAAGTGATCTGATTTTTCAAAATTTTAATCTTAATATTAGTAGCTTGTTAATTTCTGTTGTAGTAATATGGGTCGTTACATTTATTCATTTGAAGGGAATAAATTTAGTCTCCAAAATAAATAATTTTGGTGTTATTACAGAAATTATAGGAGTCTTCATTTTAATAATATTTTTAGGATACTTTTTGTTCAAAAAAAGTGATTTGGATATTTTAAATAATTTAAATAACCTTAGTATATCTGATTTCACATTGAAATCGTTTGCATTATCGATTTTGCTTGGTGCATGGTGCTTAACAGGATTTGAAGCCGCGGCTGACATGTCAGAAGAGACAAAAAATCCAAAATTTACTGTCCCTAAATCAATTAAGTATTCACTAGTTAGCTCAGGTATTTTAGGATTAATAATAATTTTATTATCAACTATATTCTTGAGTACAAATAATTATCAGAAAATAAATAATAATTATTTAACAGATATGCTTCAATTTGAATTTGGTGCACCAATTTATTTAACTACTCTTTTTTTTATAATAATTGCAATTTTTGCTTGTGCAGTCGCCTGTATGGCTACTGCTTCAAGATTAATTTTTTCCATGTCAAGGGATTCTATCTTACCTAAATCTAAATGGTTAAGTTTCGTTGACAAGAATAATTCACCTTCAAATTCATTAATTTTCATTGGAGTAATTTCAACTTTATTTATAATTATTTTTGAGAAAATTGAATTGATTACCAGCGTATCTGCAATTTCAGGGTACATTGGTTATTGTGGAATTATTTATTCTTCATTTTTTTTAACAGGCAATAATTTTATAAATAAAATTCCTAAAGTTTTAAAAACAATTGGACTAGTCTGGTGTGTATTTGTTGTTCTTTGTCTGCTGCTTCCTGGCCAAGCTGTAGATGGTTTTAATTTCGAATATATTCATGCAATTTCTCTTTTTGTTTTCTTGATTATTGGTTTTTTTGTATACTTAAGTAAATTTAAATAATGCAGTATTTTAGTTTATCTACTAATGTAAACCAGCTTAGAATTGGTAATGATTCCACAAAAAATATAGGTAATGAGATTGGAAAGTTTGTCGTTTCAACAATGGAAATTCCATGGGAAATAACTAAAGGTAAACTAGGTCAATCTCCAGAAAAGGTCATAAGTGTTACAAGTGTAGAGTTAAGTTGGATTGAGAACCAAATTAATGATTTACCTGATTTTGATACTATAGTAGGTATTGGAGGTGGGATGGCAATTGACGTAGCTAAATATATTTCATGGAAATTAGACAAGAGACTTGTATCTATCCCAACAATTCTAAGTGTTGATGCATTTACAACACCGGCAGCAGGTATTAGAAATAACCATGATGTCCAATATCTTGGTACAGCTACTCCCGATCCACTTATTATTGATTATAATATCTTACGTACTGCACCAAAAGAATTAAATATTGCAGGAATAGGAGATTTGTTTTCTATTCATACCGCATCTTTTGATTGGACTTATGCTAATTCCAAAGGAAAATCAGAATATCCATACAGTGACCTAGCTATTGATGGGGGAAAGAAAATATTAGAATTTATATATAACAATATTGGTAATATAAAAGAAAATAACAATAATGGATTAAGGGCAATCGTTGAAGCGTATATTTCATTAAATACAATTTGTCTTCCACTTGATCATTTTAGAATTGAGGAAGGGTCTGAACATTATTTATTTTATGAACTTGAGGAAAGACTAAAAAGACCATTTATTCATGGTAATATTATTGGACTTGGGATTTATCTTTTAAGCAGATTACAAAGTAATGATCCCAAATTAATTACGGAAATAATGAATGACTCGGGACTGGTTTACCATCCTTTTTCTATGAATATTAAAAAAAATGATTTAGTTGATTCATTGTTGAATCTTAAAAATTTTGTTAAATCAAAAGACACTCTCTGGTATACAGTAATTGATGATAGCCACATTGACTTGGAGTGGATTAATAAAAATATTTCAGGATTAAAATTTGATTGAGTTATGTATTTCATTTTACAAACAATAAATCAAATATACTTCTATTGAACAGAGGCTAAAAATAAGTCAATCATCTAATAATGTTAAAGTCAAATTATGTTCATGAGCTTTAGTAGATAATTTATTTGGTGTAACCAATATTGCTCACCTTATTTAATTACATAAAAAAATACAGTTAGTTATATTAGATTTTGAATTTTACTATTTGTTTATCCTTTTGCATATATCATTTGTAAATCTTCTAATGGATAAATCCCTGTGTCTTAAAGTGTTAAAAACCAATTATCTCCTACCTTTATTGTATAAAAAAAAGACTGTTCTTTGCTTGCATGTTCAAGAGTGAATTTAATTTTCGTGGGGTTTTTGTTAATCATCTCCTTGCCGATGATTTTTATTGATTTATAGTTTTCAGAATTAGTGATTCTATTTTTTTTATTAAGTGTTTTAATTCTAGATTTAATTATATTTTGCGATGAGATATCATAAAGCTCCAACAATTTATCATAATCCATATTAACTATTGAATCTACAGCCTTATTAACAATGTCTATGGGTTTATGGGTTTGCTCAGAACAAGCAAAAAATATTAGGAAAATTGAAAAAGAAATTATTAACTTCATTGTAGTTTCAAATTAAAACTTTGATTTATACAATCTTCAATAAAAGTAATAATTAACTGATAGTTTATTAATTAAAATTTTTTAAAAAAATAAATCTATATATGTATAATTTAATTGGATTTAAAAAATAAAATGTTTTTGAAATGAATTACAACATTGGTTAAATTAAACTCAACTTCTAAATAAATATATATTTTTTGTATTTAGCATACTCAGAGTTTATTATTATGATTTTATGTTTAAAACTAATTTTAGTAAGATGAGAATTTTGCTTACATGTTTATTTTTATTGTCAAGCTGCACTAAGGAGTTAAAAAATGATATTAATAATCTAAACAACGTAATCGATTCAATGCGAATTGAAATAGACTCATTAAATAATAATTTATCTAATCTTCAGCTTAATGAATTTGAATTAAATCAAATTATTGATGATTTAGAAATACAATTAGGAAACTTTAATGAATTATACGAAAGCGAAATAATTGGATGTTGGTATAATGAGTCGTTTAGAATTGGTAATACACCACTATTTATTGAAATGAATCTATTTAAAGGGGGTGTAGGGGCTTTAGATTTTGGAGGGGGGGTGTACCAAGTTTTCTCATGGTCATCAGATAATGAGCAAATAATCCTTCACTTTGGTGATGTTCTTGATACAAGTTCATTTGGAGTAATATATAACTTTATAAATGACTCTGCATACATTTTGTATGGAGAAATTTTTGACAGTGATAGAGAAGTTAACCTAATCTCAACCGAAGGTAATAGTGACAGTTTTGTTATAAATAATTGGAGAGGGGATGAGGTAATGTTTAATCGTTGCAATTAAATAATAAAATCTCGCTCATAAATTATAAATAATTGGCTATCGTTGATAACCTGTATTTACAAGATCTATTAATCTCACCAACTATAGACTATTTAATCAAATTGAATATTCTTATTTCTTTTTTTAATAAATAGCAATTGAATTCATGTTCATAATGAAATTCATATATTAGTTATATGGAATGGTATATGAAAAACCGTTGGTGGATATGGGCATTTACAGGAGTATATCTCGCCTATAGAATTTATCTCTCATTAGCATTTTAAATATGAATAAAAAGCTATTAAGGTTGATAGGAATTCAAATAATTATTTTAGGATTCGTTCTATCTATTTTTGAGTTTCTAATTGACAATAGCGGATTTGTAGTTGGGTCTGGAATAATTATTTTAATTGCATCTCTTTTTCTAAGATCCTAAATAAAATCTCAAAAGATAATTAGGAATTGAAAATGAATTCAT
>JAYPMF010000007.1:0-29389 GCA_038129785.1 Flavobacteriaceae bacterium | reverse complement strand
GCTCAGGATTTTTTTAATTCTTTAAAAAGAAAGCTTTTGATTAATGAATTCGTAAACAAAGTGAGGTTTCTGTCAATTTTTTTATTTAAAAAAAGACTTTTAATTCAATTGGTTAGCAATTATTTAACGACTTATCAATATTGTTTAAGAAATTATATATTGATTTATAACAAAAACTATCAACCAACATGGTAAATTTTCAATTTATTTTACAGATTTAAAATTTGCGCGAGTGGTAAGTAAAGCTTTTTTAAAACACTCCTTTATATAATTCACATTTAAATCACACTACCTTTTGACACCCTAGGTAGCCTTTTATTATACTTCAGCGGTAAATGGATGTTTTTGATATAAATGGCAGATGGTAGTTCTTTCGAGCAAAAGCTTTCAGTAAAGGGAACAATTTGGAACTAAAGAAAAGTTGTCATATAATGAAATAAAAAAGGGATACAGTTTAAGCTAAATATATAATTGGCTTTTAGGTGTGTATTATAGGAGTAATAGAAACTTAAGTTGTTGAGTATAATAAGTAGGTTAAGTTTTAGGCGCTATTTCTTTTTTTGAAAGTGGTAACGGGTAATGAAAATAGCATCTCTTTCCTTATCAGCACTTTCAACTCCTGATGTAACGAATGCTAGTTCCCATCCTTGAGAAGACATTTCATTTAATTTGGCTTTTACCATAGCATCATTTGTTGCTATGTTATTAAATCTAATCCCACCAACGTTGTAAAAATTAAGTAATTTAGTTTCCTCAAAAGCTTTGGTTCTAATTTCAGAGCGCTTTTTATTAGATTTTTCTTTTTCACCATCTTCTTTTCTTATTGTAGTTGCCTCCCTGTAGTTTACTGTTTGAGTACCTGATATCATTCTTGAACGACCTAAACCATTTTGAATAAGAGATTCTACTACAGTAACTGTCTCAAATTCATAAATATTTTTAGGTTCATGTTGGTTAGTAAAAGCACTAATAATTACAAAGAATCCTAAAACTGTAAAAATTGAAATTGTAATGTTTCTAATATTTTTCATCATTTAAATTTTTTAATTAAAAATCTAATGTATAAAAAATGAGCTGGGGTGCGAATTAAGGAAGTAATAAGTTTATATATTTGTCTGCCCAAGCAATTAATATGATCACAAGAATCGTCACCATTTAATTGTTAAAATCTTAAAAGTCCTAGGGGTGTTTAGCTCAGTTGGTTTAGAGCGCTACCTTGACAGGGTAGAGGTCACTGGTTCGAATCCAGTAACACCCACAGAAATGATCGATACATAAATTAGGCTTAAATATCTTAAGTAACAATTAAACAATCTCCACACAAAATTATTTTTTAAAGTAGAAATCTTTTAGCTAAAAAGTTTAGTAATGTATTATCCAATCACTTTTGCTAACGTAAAACCGATTGCTACACCCAATACTAGCATGATGATACCTTTTCCTGAGAAAAACCAACTGTATTTTTCCTCCCAGGCATCAGGGATAAAGTTTTGATTTTCATCTTTAGCAAATCCCGATCGAGTTGAATAGCCAGCATACCAGTATACTCCTCCAAATAGAAATGCCAAAAAAATCAACACAATAAGTATTTCCATAATTTTTAATATATTAATTAATATGATTTAATATATAAACTTAATAAAAAAAACATTTGTTTTTTAGTAATTCTTCATTTATTACATCTTGTTTTTATAATTACTGATATTATTAGTGAAAAAATTCATTTTGAATACTTTACTAATAAGCTTAAGTTTACTGTAAATTGAATATTCCAATGAGTAATAGAATAAGAACCCTTAGAGATTATTCCAACGACTATCACTATAGTGTATCTAACCCTGAAAAATTTTGGTCTGAAATTGCACATAATTTTGACTGGAAAAGAGAATGGGATCAGGTGTTGAATTGGGATTTTGACACCCCTGAAGTCACTTGGTTCCAAAATGCAGAGTTGAATCTAACCGAAAATATTTTTGAAAGATTACTTCCTAGCCATGAAAATAAAACTGCTATCATATGGGAACCCAATGAATCGCAAGCAGACTCAATACACCTGACCTATGGCGAGTTGTTTAAATCTACTTGTAAATTCGCCAATGCCATGAAATCCCACGGGATTAAAAAAGGTGATCGTGTTATTATTTACATGCCTATGGTACCTGAGGCTGCTATTGCAATGTTAGCTTGTGCTAGGCTTGGAGCCGTTCACTCCGTGGTTTTTGCTGGTTTTTCTTCATCTGCTCTTGCCGACAGAATTAACGACTGTAAAGCCAAAATGGTACTGACCTCTGACGGGAATTTTAGAGGTAATAAGCAGATACCGGTTAAGGCAGTAGTCGATGATGCTCTAAAAGGTACCGAGTTTGTTGAAAAAGTAATTGTACTAAAACGAACAGGTGAAAAAGTTGAAATGATGCCCGGCCGTGATATTTGGTGGGATGAGGCTTTGGAGGGAAAATCAGAACAACATCAGGCTGAAGTTATGAATGCCGAGGATTTATTATTTATTCTTTATACTTCCGGCTCAACCGGTAAACCCAAAGGGGTAGTTCACAGTACTGCTGGTTACATGGTATATACCTATTATTCTTTTTTAAACGTCTTTCAATACGAAGACGATGATGTTTATTGGTGTACTGCAGATATAGGTTGGATTACGGGGCATTCTTATATTGTTTACGGTCCACTTTTGGCCGGGGCCACTACGCTTATGTTCGAGGGGGTGCCCACTTATCCCCATCCCGGGAGGTTTTGGGAGATTGTCGAAAAATACAAAGTCAATCAATTTTATACTGCCCCCACTGCAATAAGAGCTTTACAAGTTTATGGAACGGATCCGGTTGAAAAATTTGATCTAAGCTCACTCAAAGTCATTGGTTCCGTTGGAGAGCCTATAAATGAGGAGGCCTGGCATTGGTATCACGAACATATAGGTAAAGGAAATTGTCCTTTGGTAGATACTTGGTGGCAAACTGAAACAGGGGGTATAATGATTTCTCCTTTGGCAGGGATCACGCCCAACAAACCTGCTCATGCTTCTCTACCACTTCCGGGAGTCCAGCCTATTGTTGTTGATGCCGAGGGCAACGAACTTGAAGGCAATAACGTAGAGGGTAATCTGTGTATTAAGTTTCCTTGGCCGTCCATGATAAGAACAACATACGGTGACCATCAGCGATGTAGGGACACCTATTTTTCTGCTTATAAAGGCATGTATTTCACGGGTGATGGGGTTAAAAGAGATCACGATGGTTATCTGAGAATTTTGGGAAGAGTGGATGACGTTATTAATGTTTCGGGACACCGAATGGGAACTGCTGAAGTTGAGAACGCCATAAACGAGCACCCCAATGTGGTTGAATCTGCTGTCGTAGGATATCCCCACGATATTAAAGGACAGGGAATTTATGCTTTTGCCATTTGTGGTGGTTCTGACAAGCCTTCAGAAATTTTAGAAGATGAAATCAAGCAGTTGGTCAGGAAAATTATTGGTCCCATTGCCAAACCTGAGCACGTTCAAATTGTTTCAGGTCTACCCAAAACACGCTCCGGTAAAATCATGCGTAGAATCTTGAGGAAAGTTGCCAGTCGTGATCTCTCTAATTTGGGAGACATATCTACCCTTTTAAATCCGGAGATTGTTGAGGATATCATTAAAGGAGCAAGCCTAGATTAAGTTTTACAAATAATCCAAAAGCTTCTCCATGGTCATGCTTCTAGAACCTTTGATGAGTATTTCTGTATCCACAAAAGGGTTTTGGGTAATGTAATTTATAATTTCATCAAGCGTATGAAAAGCAAGGACTCTTGGATCATGAGATTGGGTTTTCAAAAAATGCTCACCTACCGTGAGGATGCTTTCTACATCTGTAGATTCTAATTGATTTATAATTTTTTGATGCGCTGTAACAGCATATTTTCCCAATTCGAACATATCTCCCAAAATTACAGATCCTTTGTTTTTTTTGTTATTGACAAACGATGTGATTGAAGCTTTCATGCTGCTTGGATTTGCATTATAGGCATCCAGTATGATTCTATTACTACCTTTCAGTATGTTCTGCGATCGATTATTTTTAGATTTATAAGAATTAATTCCCGTTTTGATTTGTTCTAGATTCAAATCAAAAAATTTACCCAAGGCTACCGCAGCACCAATATTAGAAAAGTTATATTCACCATGAAGTTGGCTCTCAATTGTTTTTTGCTCTAAAGTCAATGCCAGTGGTTTATGTTTTCTTTTTAAATATTTCACACAGCAATCTGCATCGGGATCTTCTCCATATGTATAATGAGGATTGTATGACATCCACTTTCTTTGAAGAGGATCATCTATATTCAAAATAATTGTTCCTCCAGTATTGGTAAAATGCTGATAAATCTCTGACTTGCCCTCAATGACTCCTTCAATTCCTCCAAAACCCTCCAAGTGGGCTTGACCAAAGTTGGTGATCAATCCAATGTCGGGCTGAGTCAATTGACATAAAAAATCGATTTCTTTTTTATGATTCGCACCCATCTCAACAATACCTATTTCTGTTTTTTCATCGAAGTCGAGTAAGGTAAGGGGAACACCTATATGATTGTTTAAATTTCCTCTGGTTGCTTTGGTTTTAAATTTTTTTTTCAAAACACAGCTAATTAATTCCTTTGTGGTAGTTTTTCCATTACTTCCTGTAAGCGCAATAATTTTAGTTTTTAATTTTTTTCTGTGATATTGTGCAAGTTCTTGAAGCGATTTTAATGTATTATCGACAAGGATCAGCCGCTTATTTTTATTGGCTATTTCTGTTCGGTCTACCAAAGCGTATTTTGCCCCTTTTTCAAGGGCAACTTCAGCAAACTCATTACCATCAAAATTTTCTCCTCTAAGGGCTATAAAAAAACAGTCTTTGATAACCTTACGACTATCAATTACTACCCCTGAGGAATCTTTAAAATTATCGTGGAGTTTAATTAAATTCATAAAAAAAAGCATCTAAAATAGATGCCTTAATATGATTATCTCCCGCGTTTGTGTCTTGCGGTTTTTTTAATTCTAGTTTTTTGTCCTAATCTAGACATAGCACATCTAAAACCTATATAATCGGTTGCAATGTATTGAGGCAAATACCTACGCTGCGCAGGATCAAGCCAATAGGCACGGTCCTTCCAAGACCCTCCCTTGTAAACTCTAACCTCATCCGTAATCAGTGAAGTTCTACCTTTAGATTCGTCAATTTTTCTTTCAATAATTTTTCCTTCACTATCTTTCAAAACGTTAGGGTGATCAGGCGCATCATACATTCCTGCTGTTTCTGTTCTTCCATTAGGACTTGCATCATTAGGATCACTATACTTACGAGTAGATTCTTTATCCCCATCTCTATAATTTCGATTATCACTTTCAGAGAAATTTTGTCTTAGGAAAGTTTCTTCATCATCGATAGGAACTTTTTCCAATTCTCCAGGAAGTCTTTTCAGCATAACTTTTCCATTGGGAAGAGTATCATATACCAATTCGTCAGGAGAGAGGATGGTCGCTTTTCCATCTTCACCAATAGCATTTTTTAAATAGATATTGCCTCTGTAATAGTTGAAGTCATTTGCTTCGTCATCAACTATTGGTCGGTAAACATCAGCTACCCATTCGGCTACGTTTCCTGCCATGTCGTATACTCCAAAATCATTGGGGGGATAACTTTTAACTTGGACTGTAATATCTCCACCATCATCTGACCACCCAGCAATTCCGCCATAGTCCCCTTTTCCGAATTTAAAGTTCGCCAATTGATCACCCTCGCTTCTTCTTTCACTTGATCGAGTGTATTCTCCTGACCAAGGATATTTCTTCTTTCCCCTGTATGTGTTATACTCTCTATCACCAACCAATGCTAATGCAGCATATTCCCACTCAGCCTCTGTAGGAAGTCTGTATGATGGGAGCAACACACCTTTCGAGACACCGGCATAAACATTGACAGTTGCAGTGTCTTTTTTCATGGTTCCTTTTTTACCCATTAAACTGTCTGAAGCCATCAATCCACCATAAGAAGTCTCGGGTCTTTTAAGATAAGCCTCGGTACTGAAAGTACTATTGGAATTTACCACACCACCGTCATTTTCACTATATCTAATATTTTTTTGAACGAAAGACTCTCTTTCCAAAATAAATTCATTAACCCTATTGGTTCTCCACTCAGAGAATTGGACGGCTTGTAACCAGTTAATCCCTACAACAGGGTACTCTGCATAGGCAGGGTGTCTCAGATAGTTTGTAGTGAGTTCTTCCATATATCCTAGGGTGTTTCTCCATACTAATGTATCTGGTAATGCCCCCTCATAAAGTTGCCTATAATCAGGATCACTCAATGGAAATACAGTTTCTAACCAATCCAAATATTCCATGTACATTAGGTTGGTAACTTCTGTTTCATCAATGTAAAAAGACATTACATGTTGTTGTGTAGGTGTGTTATTCCAATCATGTAAAACATCATCCTGAACTTGACCTTTGGTGTAAGTTCCTCCTTCAATCAGAACTAGTCCAGGACCATTTTCTTGATCCTCATACTCAATATTATATTGGAAACCACCATCTTTTGAATTAATGCCCCATCCAGTTGCACGGGACATATTATTTCTTCCTCCACAAGCCACAAATAGAAGGCTCAGAAAAGCAATAAAAATAAATTCATTTAAAAAATTAACTCTCATAGGACCAGTATGTCTAATTTTAATGCAATATACTAATAATCTAAATCTTAATTAGTAAACAACTACATCTTCCATTTATTTCTCAATAACGTTCAAAATCATAAAATATTATATGAGGCAGCTGAAATTAAATCTTTTAAAATTGTTAATAAGTACAATAGTCAAGTACAACAAATGAATTGATGTTACGTTATCAAGTTATGAAAACCAGAAAGATGAGATCATCTTGCCTACTGATTATATTTTTTATTTTCTTTTCTGTAGTAATAAAAATAAACGCACAAGACCGAATCATTACTACCGGGGTGCCTTTTTTACTGATAACACCTGATGCTAGAGCTGCGGGTATGGGGGAGCTTGGAGTTGCCACCTCAGCTGATGCCTATGCACAGCAGTGGAATCCCGCGAAATACGCATTCTCTGAAAGTAGAAGTGGTATGGGTTTAAGTTATACCCCTTATTTAAGACAACTGGTAGATGATATTTTTTTGGGGAATTTGACCTATTTCAACAAAATTGATGAAAGGAGTGCATGGGCCGCGAGTTTCAAATATTTTAGTTATGGAAATGTACAGTTCAATAAAATGATGGCTGGAACCATAATTGACCAGGGTTCAAAAAGACCAAATGAAATAACATTGGATTTGTCTTACTCCCTAAAACTTAGCGAAAAATTTGCAATGTCGGTAGCAGGAAGGTTCTTGAGGTCTGATTTAAAAATTCATACCGATATGGATGCTACCTCTGCAAATAGTTTAGGAGTAGATATCGCAGGTTTTTACCGTGGATCAACTTTTGATGTTGGAAAGGTAGATGGATTGATTAGAGCGGGTTTCAATATTTCAAATATCGGACCCAGACTTAAATATGATGAAGGAGGCCAAACAGATTTTATTCCTACCAACCTGAGAGTAGGATCAGGATTGGATTTGATTTTTGATCCATCCAATATTCTAGGAATTTATTTAGAATTCTCCAAACTTTTGGTTCCAACACCCGTAGCTTACTATGATGAAAATAATATACTATTGGGCTACAGACAACCTGATATAAACTTTTTTAACGGTATATTTAAATCATTAAATGATGCACCAGGGGGTATGCAAGAGGAATTGGAAGAAATTACTTTGGCTTTGGGTTTTGAATACCTCTTCGCTGAGACCTTGGCACTCAGAACAGGATACTTTAATGAAAGTGAAGAAAAAGGATCAAGACAATATATGACATTTGGTGCAGGTATAGAACTTAATGGAATGGTAATCGATATATCCTATCTTTTCTCCACTTCAAAAATTAGAAACCCTTTAGAAAACACCCTTAGATTCTCTCTAAGCTTTAATTTTGATGGATCAGGAAATAATCAACCAACAGAAGAATTGACCTCAAATATACCCTAGTATGCTTTGTTTATCGATTTCATAAATATATTTTTATCAAAAGGACATAATTCAGTAATTTTGATAAATATTTTGAATTTGATAATCACTTCTTTTTGATGAAAAAAATAACTAAGGCTACCTATCTCAAATGGTATGAGGATATGTTTTTTTGGCGGAAGTTTGAAGATAAATTAGCCGCTGTATATATCCAACAAAAAGTTAGGGGATTTCTCCATCTTTACAATGGTCAAGAGGCCATATTGGCTGGAGCACTTCACGTTATGGAATTGGGAAAAGACAGAATGATTACTGCTTATAGAAATCATGTACAACCAATAGGCATGGGTGTAGATCCTAAGCAGGTGATGGCAGAGCTTTTTGGTAAGTCCACAGGTACTTCCATGGGATTGGGGGGATCTATGCATATTTTTTCTAAAGAGCATAAATTTCACGGTGGACACGGTATTGTAGGTGGACAAATACCTTTGGGTGCGGGGATGGCCTTTGGAGATAAATATTTTAACAGAGACAATGTTACCCTCTGTTTTATGGGTGACGGGGCTGTCAGACAAGGTTCGCTACATGAGACACTCAATCTCGCCACTTTATGGCAGCTACCTGTGGTTTTTGTAGTAGAAAACAACGGATATGCTATGGGAACCTCAGTTGCAAGAACTGCTTCTCATCAAGAGATATGGAAATTAGGTTTAGGTTATGAAATGCCCTGTGGCCCTGTCGATGGAATGGATCCTGTTGCTGTGGCCAAAGGCTTGGATAAAGCCATTAAGCATGCCAGAGCTGGGAAAGGCCCTTCTTTTCTGGAGATGAAGACATACCGATACAGAGGACACTCCATGTCTGATGCTCAAAAATACAGAACCAAAGAAGAGGTTGAGGAATACAGAAAAATTGATCCCATTACCCAAGTCAAAGAAATTATTTTAAAGAACAAGTACGCAACACAAAAACAGTTGGACGAGATTGATGCCAAGGTCAAGGCAGCGGTCTCTGAGTGTGAAAAATTTGCGGAATCATCACCTTTTCCCGAAAAATCTGTTATGTATGATGCGGTATACGAGCAAAAAGATTATCCTTTTATAAAGCATAAATTAGACTAAAATGGCGGAATTGATAAACATGCCCCGTTTGAGTGATACCATGGAAGAGGGCACGGTAGCCAAATGGTACAAGAAAGTTGGTGACATGGTAAAAGAAGGGGACATTCTTGCTGAGATTGAAACAGATAAAGCCACTATGGAATTCGAAGCTTTCCAAGAGGGGGAACTGCTTTATATAGGAATTAAAGAAGGAGGGACAGCCCCTGTAGATTCACTTCTAGCCATTATTGGATCCAAAGGTGAAGATATTAAGGACATGATTGGAGGTGCCGCAACAACAACGACACAAACAGAGGAATCATTAGAAACCTCCGATGAAACTCAGGCTCCAGTTGCAATTGTAGAATCCAATGAAGAAAAAACAGCCATGCCGGAGGGTGTGGAGGTCATAACCATGCCCAGGTTGAGCGATACCATGGAAGAAGGTACCGTTGCAAAATGGAATAAAAAAGTAGGTGACCCCGTAAATGAAGGAGATATTCTGGCGGAAATAGAAACGGACAAAGCCACGATGGAGTTTGAATCTTTCTACTCAGGAACTTTGCTTTATATTGGTCTTGAAGAGGGACAATCTGCAGCGGTAGATTCCGTTTTGGCCGCCATAGGAAAAGAAGGGACAGATCCCGAAGCTGTAAAAGCAGCGATTGCCAGTAGTACCGTTTCAGTAAGTCAAGCGGAGGAGCCTAAAGCTGAACTTGTCGCAGCTGCGGTAGCTGAGCAAAAGCAAACTCCCAAGCCCGAATTAGCAGTAGCTCAGTCCCCGATAGTGGCAAACGAAAATCACAACGGAAGATTGATCGCTTCTCCTCTGGCCAAAAAATTGGCGGAAGAAAAAGGAATCAGTCTCCAACAAGTCAAAGGCTCCGGTGATGGGGGGAGAATCATCAAACGCGATATTGAAAATTTCAAAGGATCAGCAGGTGGATTTGCTGTTGCTCCGGGCCCAAAAGGGTTGGAAAGCGTAACCGAATTGGCCAACAGTTCAATGAGAAAGGCCATCGCCAAAAGACTTTCTGCTTCAAAATTTTCTGCGCCTCACTATTACTTAGGGGTAGAATTGAATATGGACAATGCTATTGGATTCAGACAGCAATTCAATACCTTACCGGATACCAAGATTTCTTTCAACGACATTGTTCTCAAAGCTGTTGCATTGGCTTTGAAAGAACACCCTCAGGTCAATTCTCAGTGGTTCGACGATAAGATTATTCAAAATCACCACGTACATTTGGGCGTGGCAGTTGCTGTTGAAGATGGACTCGTAGTTCCTGTACTTAAATTCACTGACGAGATGGATTTGAGACAAATTGGAGTAACTGTCAAAGATTATGCCCTCAGGGCCAGAGACAAAAAATTGACCCCTGCTGAAATGGAAGGAAGTACCTTTACGGTCTCCAATTTGGGAATGTTTGGCATACAGGAGTTTACTTCGATCATCAATCAACCCAATTCGGCCATTCTATCCGTTGGCGCCATCGAGAAAAAACCTGTGGTGAAAGAGGATGCAATCGTTGTTGGGAACACCATGAAACTCACATTGGCTTGTGATCACAGAACAGTTGATGGAGCTACTGGAGCGCATTTTTTACAATCTCTAAGGCTTTATATCGAAAACCCCATCCGACTTTTGGTCTCCTAACTAATCCTAGATCTACTTATAAAATTAAATTAAATGAAAACCCTTCTTATTACAGGCGCCAGTAGGGGAGTAGGCTTTGAGATCTGTAAACAAGCCGCTGCCAACGGTTATACAGTTATTGCTCTTTCCAGAAACATATCACCACTAAAGGGGATTCCCAATATTCATCCTTTTTCGGTAGACCTGTCCAATGAGTTGGAAGTAGTTGATTTTGTTAAAGAAATCAGCAGCTCTTTTAAAAGTATTGATGTACTGATCAACAATGCAGGAAGTTTGATCAATAAGCCATTTTTAGAAATTTCTTCCTCCGATTTTGAAGCCGTTTTTAAGGTTAACGTTTTTGCTGTAGCAAGCCTTACTCGATTGATACTACCCATGATGAATGCCAAAGGGCACGTTCTCAATATCACCAGTATGGGAGGGGTTCAAGGAAGTGCTAAGTTCCCTGGCCTATCTGCCTACAGTAGCAGTAAGGGAGCCTTGGTTATACTCACAGAGCTTTTGGCGGAGGAGTTCAAAGACAGTGGTCCCTCGTTTAATGCGCTTGCTCTAGGTGCTGTGCAAACAGAGATGTTGGAAGAAGCTTTTCCCGGTTATAAAGCCCCCGTCAGTGCAGTACAAATGGCAGAATATATCATTGATTTTGCCTTAAAGGGACATCAGTTTTACAATGGAAAGGTGTTGCCAATTTCCTCTTCAACTCCATAGGTTAGGATGAGGGAATCGATCAGCGCCATTGAGAGTTTTGTACCTAAAGCTTCTTTTCCTAAACTTTCAGAATACCTCAATCAGTGGCAAGTGAACATTGTCATTACCCGAAAGCGGTATACCAAACACGGAGATTTTAGAGCCTTGCCCAAAGGAGGACACCAGATCACAGTCAATGAAATGTCAAATCCCTATCGATTTTTGATCACCACCTTGCATGAAATAGCTCACTTGATTGCTTACAAAAATTTTGGCCCTAAGATCAAACCCCACGGGAAGGAGTGGAAACACGTTTTCAGAGAAATTATATCACCTTTTCTTGTGTCGGAAATTTTTCCAGAAGAGTTGTTGAGGGTTTTACTGCTGCACTTTCGGAATCCAAAGGCCTCTTCTGATACCGATACCCAATTGGCTGTTGTGCTCAATAAATATGATTCTGAGAATGAAAAAAACTATATTTTTGAATTAGAAAATGGGTCGATTTTTGAAATTCACAATGGAAGAAGATTTGTCAGAGGAAAAAAGCGAACCAAAAGATACGAGTGTAGAGAGGTGGATGGAAAAAGGCTTTACCTTTTTAGTCCCCATGCTCAGGTTATCAAAATAGAATAAAATGTCTAAATATCACTTTGCAATCATCATGGCTGGCGGAATCGGTTCCCGATTTTGGCCTTCCAGTACTCAGGATTTTCCCAAGCAATTTCACGACATGACCGGAGAGGGGATTTCACTTTTGCAGGGCACTTTTGGAAGATTGGAAAATTTTATTCCTTCCTCCAATATTTTTATCGTAACCCAAAGCCGTTATCAAAAGATTATTTTGGATCAATTGGGAGATAAATTATCCCCAGATCAAGTGATTTGTGAACCGGATCGCCGCAATACAGCCCCCTGTATATTGATGGCAAGTTTGAAAATAAAAAAACTCAATCCCGATGCCAAAATTGTAATCTGTCCAAGTGATCATATCATTGTTGATGAAAAGCTATTTACAGAGGATGTGGAATTGGCCTTGGAGCATGCCGATGAAAAAAACCTTATCACCTTTGGAATACGACCTGATTTTCCTGCCACAGGATTTGGCTATGTGGCGGTTGATAAAGATCAAAAAGATTCCCAATTAAAAAAGGTTACCGCATTTACTGAAAAGCCTGATAAAGCCACTGCTCAGTGTTTTTTCGATGATCAAAATTACTTCTGGAATTCGGGGATATTTGTTTGGTCTGCCACTGCTGTTTTGAAGGGGTTCAAAACCCATGCCCCCTTACTTTACGATCTTTTCCAGAAAGGTTTTGATCTTCTGAATACGCCATCCGAGGGAGCTTTTATTGCGCAAAACTATCCCCTTGCCGAAAACATTTCGGTGGATTATGCTTTAATGGAAAAGTCGGAGCATATCTTTTTGATCCCTGCCCGTTTTGATTGGGATGATTTGGGCAGTTGGAAATCAATTTATGATCGTCATCCCAAGGATGCCATGAAAAATGCAGTGGTGAGTGCAGAGTTATATGCCGAAACCGCTGCCCGTAACCTTGTCAAAACAGATTCCAACAAAAAGGTAGTTATCTCGGGTCTTGAGGATTTTATCATCGTTGATACCGAAGAGGTATTGATGATTTGTCCCATGGGTAAAAACCAAGATGTAAAGGACATTTCCGTTGATGCCCTAAAAAAGTTTAACCAAAGAGAGGATTAATTTTCCTCCTGATAGACTTCTCTCACTTTTTTAAACAGGTTGGAGGAGTAAATAAAATTACCAACACTTTCGTTCTCTGTTTTAAAGACTTCTCGATTGGACCCTTCCCAACCTTTGCGACCGTTTTCCAAAAACAATACTTTTTCACCAATTTCCATCACCGAATTCATGTCGTGCGTATTAATGACAGTGGTTATCTGATATTCCTTGGTAATTTCCTGAATCAGGTTGTCGATCAAAGTCGAGGTTTTGGGATCTAATCCTGAATTGGGTTCGTCACAAAAGAGGTACTTGGGATTCATTACAACAGCCCTTGCTATGGCTACCCTTTTTTGCATTCCTCCAGAAATCTCGGAGGGAAGTTTTTTATTGGAGTTAACCAAGTTGACTCGGTTGATAACTTCATTGGCTTTGGAAAGCATTTCATCAGGACTTTTTTGGGTTAACATGCGCATTGGAAACATGATGTTTTCCTCTACTGTCATCGAATCGAACAAGGCACTGCCCTGAAAAACCATACCCATTTCTTGTCTTAAAACACTTCTTTCTTTAGAATCCATCTTTTGTAGTGAGCGGTTTTCGAAAAAAATATTACCACTGTCTATACCATATAAACCCAGGATACATTTGAGTAATACCGTTTTTCCTGAACCGCTTTGACCAATGATTAGATTGGTTTTCCCTTTTTCGAATTGGGTAGAAATGTCTCTTAAGATGTTGTTACCATCAAATGACTTACAAAGTTTTTCTACAACGATCATTAGGCAAGTAGTAATTGGGTTATGATATAATTGGTCACAATGATTAATACACTGGTCCAAACAAATGAGATGGTACTGGCTTTTCCAACCTCTAAGGCACCTCCTTTCAGAAAATAGCCATGGTAGGAGGGTACAGTAGCCAATATAAAAGCGAAAAAGCCGGTCTTTACAAATGCGTACCTAACATGATAGGGGATAAATTCCAATTGAATTCCCTCAATAAAGTCTGCACTAGAGCAAAAGCCACCGTAAATGGAGGCCACATAGCCTCCGAAAATTCCTAAAAACATAGAAATCGTAATTACAAATGGGTAAAACATCATTGCAACGACTTTGGGAAAAATCAAATAATTGTATGTGTTGATTCCCATTACTTGTAAAGCATCGATTTGCTCTGTAACCCTCATAGTTCCAAGACTTGAGGTAATGAATGAGCCTACTTTTCCGGCCATGATCACCGATATAAATGTGGGGGCAAACTCCAATATTACTGATTGACGGGTTGCAAAACCAATTAAATTTTTTGGTAAAAGCGGATTGGTGAGGTTCAATGCTGTTTGAATAGCTACTACTCCTCCCACAAAAAATGAGATAAATGAAATAATTCCAATCGATCCAACGATGAGGGAATCTATTTCTTTAATGATTAGCTCTTTCATTACACTCCAACGAGTGAAACGTTTGAATACTTTGGAGAGCATTATAAAGTAGGCACCGATGTCTTGGACAATAAGCATTTAGGCAAATTTACACAATTAACCAAAAGAAATACTGCGTTTGCTACTCAAGTAAAGTTTAAATTTGATAGGTAATGGCATTGATATTCATTCCAGCCCCAACACTAGCAAAAAGAATAATATCTCCTTTTTTCAATGAATGCCCTTTATAGTTTTGTTTGAGGACTAAATCAAATAGCGTTGGAACAGTAGCTACTGAACTATTGCCAAACTCCTCGATATTCATGGGGAGAATATCCTTTGGCATGGGTTTCTTGTAAAGCCTATAAAATCTTTTTATTATGGCTTCATCCATTTTTTTATTTGCTTGGTGAATAAATATTTTCTTAAGATCATCAATAGCTACTTTTGGCTGATCGAGACACTGTTTCATAGCAGTAGGAACGTTATTTAAGGCAAATTCATACACTTTTCTCCCTTGCATTTTGATAAATTTATCACCGTTCATAATTTCACTGTTGTACGATTTCCCATAAAAAATAAAATCAGCCTCATTATCAGCGGTAAAGGTCAAGGTGCTGTGTGACAAAATGCCACCTATTTCTTCTGATTCTTCCAGGACGGTGGCACCTGCTCCATCTGCATAAATCATAGAATCTCGGTCGAAAATATCAATTACTCTTGATAGTGCATCTGCACCAATGACCAAGCACTTTTTGGCCATTCCTGCCTTAATAAATGCATGGGCCTGGATCATCGCCTCTACCCACCCTGGACATCCAAACAAAATATCATATGCGACACATTTTGGATTTTGAATTTTTAACTTGGCCTTTACCCTAGATGCTAAACTGGGCAGGGTATCGATTTGTTTACTGTCTCCTGTAATGTCACCAAAATTGTGGGCAACAATAATATAATCTAGGGTTTCAGGATCAACATTTGCATCCTCAATGGCTTTTTTTGCTGAAATGTGGGCAATGTCCGAAGTTTTCAATTCCGTTGGAATATATTTTCGCTCTTCAATTCCAGTGATCGAGTTGAATTTATCAATTATGGTTTGGTTGTCCAAATCGAATTTGGTTCCATGATTATCCAAAAAAGAGTGATCTAAAAAAGCTTTATTTTTTTGAACAACACTGGGGACAAAACAGCCGCTACCTGTGATAATCTGACTCATAAAAACAATACAATAATACCTTTTTATTGAGGATAGTCTATAAATATTATTAATTGCGTATGATGCCCAAACAGAATGATATGTGTAAAGTTTTAATGAAAAAAGACATTAAACCTAAATAAATTAAGCATTTACATAATCTTTTATCGAGGTACAGCTACATATTAAATTACGATCTCCAAAGGCTTCATCGACTCTTCTTACTTGTGGCCAGAATTTATTATTAATGACAAAGCCTAAGGGATAAGCCGCCTTTTCTCTTGTGTAAGGGAAATTCCAATCATCCGCAGTGAGCATACTTAGAGTATGTGGTGCATTTTTTAGCAATGCAATACTAGCTTGATCTCCAGAGCTAATCTCCATTCTGATTGAGATCATGGCGTCACAGAATCGGTCAATTTCTTCCAAGTTTTCACTTTCGGTGGGTTCGATCATCATGGTTCCTACAACGGGAAATGATACAGTAGGTGCATGAAATCCGTAATCCATGAGTCGTTTGGCAATGTCTGTTACCTCGATGTCATATTTCTTGAAGGGGCGACAATCGATAATCAATTCATGAGCTGTCCTTCCTTGGTCACCTGTATATAAAATGTCATATGCTCCCTCAAGACGTTTGCAGATATAGTTAGCATTAAGGATAGCCATTTCTGTAGCTCTTTTTAATCCACTGCCCCCAAGCATTTCAATATATCCGTAGGAAATCAAACAGGCCATGGCCGATCCCCAAGGAGCAGCTGAAACAGTATCTTTTGATGTGCTTCCCCCCGTGTCAACTAAAGGATGTTGTGGTAAAAAAGCTGCAAGATGAGAGGCAACGCAAATGGGGCCCACACCTGGACCTCCGCCTCCGTGAGGAATGGCAAATGTCTTATGTAAATTTAGGTGGCATACGTCTGCGCCTATTTCAGCAGGACTGGTCAGTCCCACTTGTGCGTTCATATTGGCACCATCCATGTAGACCTGTCCTCCAAATTGGTGGATCTTTGCGGTAATATCTTTTATGTTTGCTTCAAAAACACCGTGCGTGGAGGGATAGGTGATCATCAGTGCTGCCAAACTATCGCGATGCTCGTATGTTTTCTCTGAAAAATCTTTCCAATCAATATTTCCTAATTCATCGGTTTTGACGACCACTACTCTCATCCCTGCCATTACAGCCGAGGCGGGATTGGTTCCGTGGGCAGAGGAGGGAATCAAACAAATATTTCGATGGGACTCATTTCTGGACTCGTGATAAGCTCTGATGACCATCAGTCCTGAATATTCCCCTTGGGCACCGGAGTTGGGTTGCAAAGAGGTAGCGTGGAACCCTGTAATTTCACTGAGTTGATTTTCCAAACGGTGAAGCATTATGTGGTAGCCTTTAGCCTGTTCTGTAGGAACAAAAGGGTGTATACTTGACCATCTTGACCAGCTCAATGGCAACATTTCAGTAGCGGCATTTAGTTTCATTGTACATGAGCCTAATGAAATCATGGAGTGATTTAAGGACAGATCTTTACGCTCTAGACTTTTGATATAACGCATCATTGCCGTCTCGGAATGGAAAGAGTTAAATATCTTATGGGTGAGATAACTACTTGTTCTCCTCTGGCCTTCGGGATAACGGTGATTTTCGATCTTCACCTTTCCGGTAATTTTTTTATGATGAACTACTTCTTCAAAAACATTCAATATTTTCAATAAGGCAACTTCGTCTGTGGTTTCATTGATGGCTATCCCAACTGAGTCTTCATTGATGTAGCGGAAATTGATTTCATTTTTTTCTGCTACAGCTTTAACAGCGTTCACATTAATTTTGATTTTCAGGGTATCAAAATAAAACTCGTTGAGTTGAGTGAGTCCCAGATCTACTAATTTTTTTTCTAGTTTGGCAGCATTCAAATGTATTCTTTTGGCAATTTTTTTGAGACCTTTGGGGCCATGATAGACGGCATACATGCCTGCCATAACGGCAAGTAATACCTGCGCAGTACATATGTTGGAGGTAGCTCGATCTCTTTTTATATGTTGTTCACGGGTTTGAAGGGCCATCCTAAGCGCAGGAGTATCGTCCAGATCTTTGGTTTGCCCGATGATGCGTCCGGGAATATTTCTTTTATAACCTTCTTTAGTTGCAAAATAAGCTGCATGAGGTCCTCCATAACCTAGGGGTATGCCAAAACGTTGTGTGGTACCTACTACCACGTCTACCCCATAGGTACCGGGAGCCTCCAGTAGGGTCAAACTCAATAAATCGGCTGCAATAATGATTTTAAGGTCAAAAGTTTTTGCTTTTCCCACCATGACTGGCAAATCAATAATATTACCGTCTTTCCCAGGATATTGAAAAAAGGCAGCAAAATAAGAGGAATCAAAATCTGTGTTTTCGGCTTTTCCTATAACCAATTCAATCCCTAACGGAATTGCTCTGGTTTTTAGAACTGCTAGAGACTGAGGAAGTATGTCCTGAGAAACGAACAATTTATTTGCATTGGCTTTTTTTTGATCTTTCCCCCTCACCGCATAAGCCAAGGTCATAGCCTCTGCTACTGCTGTCGCTTCGTCCAAAAGTGATGCATTGGCCATCTCCATTCCCGTAAGGTCGCAAACCATACTTTGAAAGTTAAAAAGGGCTTCCAGCCTTCCCTGGGCAATTTCTGCCTGATAGGGAGTATAAGCTGTATACCAACCAGGATTTTCCAGTATATTACGTTGAATTACTGCCGGGGTTACTGTGGGGTGGTAACCCAAACCGATATAGGTTTCAAACAATTGATTTTGATCTGAAAGTGCTCTAAGCTCGTTTAGAAAACGATATTCTGTGATCCCTTCGCGCAAAGCAAGGGGTTTCTTCAATCTGATTTCTTCTGGGAGGGTTTGGGATAGTAATTCCTCGATTGAATCGACTTCTAAAGCCGTTAACATTTTAGAAATTTCCTCTTCCTTGGGGCCTATGTGACGAAATGCAAATTTATCTGACTGCATATGTTTAGTGGTTTAAACAAAATTAGTTGATAGATGTCCATCTTTTTTGCCTTCTTTGATTCATTTCTCCATTTTTTTTGAACAAAAATCTTAGTTATTAACACTTTACAGATACTTTTGTCTGGTGGCATGGATCAGCAAACTTTTTGACAACTACGTTAAATTCAACTTTCATGTGGGCTTAGCGGTTTTATCCCTCGCCAGTATTACCTCATTGGATTTCGGTATAAATCATAAATTCTACCATCAATTGATTTTTTTCACGGCTCCTTTTTTGGCCTATAATTTTATCAAGTTTCACACTTTTTTTTTTGAGGGTGTAGATCATAGGATCAGAGCGGTTGGATTTTTATTGGGGTTTGCTATTTTAGGTATTTTTCTCTTTTTAGGCCTAGGATTTTACCTACCCTCTTCCTCTTGGATCATTCTTTTTTTTACTCTTTTATTGGTATTGTTATACGGTTTTCCTTTACCCTGGTTTAAGTTCAATTTTAGGGGATTTAAGGGACTTAAAATTCATTTGGTGGCATTGAGTTGGGTGCTGACCACTGTTTTTTTACCACTATCTTTAAGCGGACAAAGCTTAAACGAATTTTCGCTGGTTTATGGTCTTCAGCGCTACCTTTTTGTATTGGTAGCTACCTTACCTTTTGAAATTCGAGACTTGAAATTAGACGATCCCAACCTCTCGACTTGGCCCCAAAAATGGGGGATTCAAAAAACCCAGTGGTTGGGGGGGCTATTTTTGTTGCTTTTTGTTTTTTTGGAGATATACCATTCCATTTCTTCAAATTTTTTGTTAGTTTTAGGCATGGCCATCTTATTGATGGGATTTGTTTTAAAATCAAAAGTAAATCAATCGAAATATTTTAGCAGCTTTTGGGTGGAGGGAGTTCCAATTTTATGGTTATTTTTAAAATATATAACGATTTAATATGCGAGTATTTTTATTTGTTTTTCTTTGGATCATGCAGCCACCCAAAGTAGAGGTGTTGGAAAAATCACAATATGAGGCTTTGGTTAAAAAAGGATATACAATTATCGATGTCAGAACACCTGAGGAATACCAGGAAGGTCATATCGAAGGAGCACAAAACATCAATGTTAAAAGTGAGGCCTTTGTGACCGAAATTGAAAACCTTTCAAAATCCGATACGCTATTGATCTATTGCCGGTCGGGTAGGAGAAGCCTCTATGCCGCTCAGGTGATGGTTTCTATTGGCTTTCAAAGGATTTACGATTTGGAGGGGGGTTTTTTAAATTGGGAATCGGAATAGGTCAGACCGGTAGGCCTTGAAAACGAATCCTAGTAAGGTTATAAGTGCTTAGCAGTAAACAAATCATACATTTATGGGGTTTCATAATTTAGTCATAAAAACCCTAGTATAGATTTATAATCTAAATCAAACTATATTCAAAAAAGTTTATACCCAGGCTTGCGCCAAGAATTTGTCCTACCACTATTGCCAGTAAAAACAGTATTGCTAGAGTAAGTATTACAATTACAAATACTTTCTTTCGTGATCGAACTTGTTTTTTTACAAGTAAACGTAACATCCAGAAAGCCACTGCGAGTAAAAGGACGACAAAAATCTTTATAAACCATCGTAAAAAGTAAATCATAGCGTTAAGGATCAGATTTTTTTCGTACATCCAGATCACAGTATCTGTATATGTTTTGCCATTTCTTTGTCCAACAGCTTTTACCTTGTTGTTCCCTTCTTTAAGCTCAATATCTTCCCAAACCAAGGTGGCATTTTCCCCTGTTTTGATCCCTGCAGAGTTACCATTTACAAACAGCTCTACATCACTAAGATTGGAATAGACCTTAACTTTTATTTTATCTCTTTGACGAATTTTGAAGCGTGAATTTGTCAAGTGGATTACAGGTTCCGGGCTCCAGTTTGCTTTGTAGAAAAAGAAAACATCCTTTTTTGTTTTACGATCGTAAGAAACCATTCCTTTATCGTTCATTCCAATGGCATCTCCCTCGCGTCTGAAATGGGAGCCGAAATCGAACATATTCCAAATATAACTTCCCCATATATAATCCCGATCGTTGATTACCTTCCAATTTCCCTCGTGCACAGTGGTCTGATATTCTTCCGGGTGCCATTCGTGAAATATTGGGAAAGGCCTACGAATTTTTTCTTCGTGATGCATTACACTTCCTCCGGCCCCGTATTCCGATACTCCAATTTTATAGCCTGGTTCCTCTTCGTGAATTTGGTCTAAAAAATCACCTAGTTTGTGTGGTTTAGTATAATACCAGCCATAGTACTGATTCCACGCAATCATTTCTGGAATTTTATGGAGTGGATCTTCACTTCGCCTCACAAAAGATGCGCCTACCGTTTTTCGTGTTGGGTCTTCAACTTTTGCAAGCTTTTGTAGATCGTCAATAATTGCTGTCAAAACCGGATCGTTATCCATGCCAATTTCATTATATATTCCCCAGAATAATATGGATGGGTGATTAAAGTTTTGACGAATTAATTCTAGCAGTTGCTGCTTGCTGTTTTTTCTAAATTCATCAGAATCCGAATATCCATCTTGATTACTTCCTACAAAAGGTATTTCCGCCCAAACGGTCATTCCTAATGAATCGGACAAAGCATAAAAAAACTCAGAATGCTGGTAGTGTGCCAGACGAATTCCATTGGCTCCCATTTCTGAGATAAGTTCCATGTCAAGCCTGTGGTGCTTTTCTGATAAAGCAGAGCCTACTTTGGCAAAATCCTGATGCCTGCTAACTCCTTTAATCTTTAAATGCTCTCCGTTTAAGAAAAAACCTTTTTCTGGATCGGTGTGGTAATACCTTAAACCCAGTGGCTGAGTAATTTCATCAATTATTTTTCTACCCTTTTTTACCAATATCTGGACTGTATAGAGGTAAGGGTCTTTTAGACCGTTCCAAAGGTGTGGTTTGCTAATTACTACCGAATGATTTGTGTCTTTTGTTTCACTGGCATTGACCAAAATCTCTTTTTTGCCTTGATGAACAATTTTGCCAACAGCATCAATTATGATTACTTCAAGCTCGATATTTGATTTTGATGCTGATGCATTTGAAATTTTTGTTACAACAGCAACCTCGGCCTTTTCTTTAGTAATGTTATTCTGAAAAAGATAAACACCGGGCGAGGCAAAATCGAGTGGTGTAATGCAAATCTCCTCGGTTATTATAAGTTGTACAGAACGATGAATTCCCCCATAAATATTAAAATCTCCTCCCAAAGGAAGAACATCTTTTGTTTCAGAATTATCAACTTTTACTTCGATATAATTATCCTCTCCAAATTTTACATTCTTTGTGATTTCGAATATAAAAGCAGAATAACCGCCACGATGCTCACCCAAATGGATTCCGTTGATACTCACATTCGCAACGGTTTGAACTCCTTCAAATTTTAAAAATAAACGCTTTCCTTTTAAGGCCCGATCTACAAAATAATTTTTAGAATAGTTTCCTTCTCCCCTGTAATATATGTAACCCTCCGCTGCGTCTTCGGTATTCCATGTATGAGGCAGATCAACCACTTGCTCTATCGATTCTTCCCAAAGTGATGCTCCTTTAAAATCCCATTCTTTGTTTAAAGAAACTGACTGACGCTGAGCATTTACATTAAAAAATAAACAAGAAAAGAGTGCTGATACAAACAGTAATTGAATAGTTTTCATAAAATTCAATTTTAAATTTTTGATGATTGTGCTTAAAAATAAAACCAAAAACAAATATATATTTTATGCACATAAGTAGGGTGTCAAATAATTAGTTATAAAACCTATTAAGTATTATTTTCTCTAAAGAATTCTTTTATTTACTTTGAGATTTAAGTTACTCTCTTTGATGACCGGTTAAAAGATGTTATGAATTCAAAACATATTCCAATTCGATTCCCAATAAAGTAAAGTGTAAATAAGCATAGTGCTATTTAACCAATCCTGCCCGTTTAAGCAATGCCTTAGGGTCGGGTGCTTTTCCTCTAAATCTTTTGTAAAGGGTCATGGGGTGCTCTGTCCCCCCTTTGGAAAGGATATTTTCTTCAAAGGATTTTGCCGTTTTGTAATCAAAAATTCCTTTTTCCAAAAACAACTCAAAAGCATCGGCATCCAATACTTCAGCCCATTTGTAACTGTAGTATCCTGCAGAATATCCACCCTGAAAGATATGCGAAAAGGCTGTGCTGGTACAATTTTCCGACTGATCTTTGGTAAACTGTACCCTTTTTAGAATGGCCCTTTCGTGGGTTTTTATGTTTTCAATATCTGTAGCTCGTGTATCGTGATAGGACAAATCCAAAAATCCAAAACCTAATTGTCTGAGGGTTTGTAATCCTTGCTGAAAATGAGCTATTTTTTTAATTTTATCAATGTATTCCATGGGGATTACCTCTTGTGAACGGTAGTGTTTTGCAAAAATCTCCAGCGCCTCTTTTTCATAGCACCAGTTTTCCATGATCTGGCTGGGCAGTTCCACAAAATCCCAATAGACATTCGTACCGCTTAGTCCGCCATAGGTTGTATTGGCCAGTATTCCGTGAAGGGCATGGCCAAACTCGTGGAATAAGGTGGTTACTTCCTGAAAAGTCAAAAGTGAGGGGGTAGTTGCCGTAGGCTTTGAAAAATTACAGACTATGGAAGTGTGAGGTCTTTGTCCATTTTTTTGCCCGCGGTAGGAGGTCATCCATGCACCACTTCTTTTCCCGGGCCGAGGGAAAAAGTCAGTGTACAAAAGTGCATAAAAATCGCCTTCTCTGTTACATACTTCAAAAACCTCTACATCAGTATGATAAACTTCCAATGTATTGTTTTTTTTAAAATGTAATCCGTACAATTTATTCGCGATATCAAAAATACCTACTTTTACCCTTTCCAATGGGAAATAGGGTTTGAGTAGCTGCTCGTCCAACTTTAATTGTGCTTTTTTGAGTTTTTCGGACACATAGGCCATGTCCCATTTTTCAAGGGTATTCAGTCCGAGATTATGTTTAGCAAAATCTTTCATTTCTTGCCATTCTCCCTGGGCAGCGGGATATGCCTTTTGATATAAATCTTCTAAAAATGCTAACACATTTTCTTCGGAAGTAGCCATGCGTTCCTCCAATACAAAAGCAGCGTGGGAATCATAACCAAGTAATTTGGCTCTTTTTTTTCGGAGTTTGATCAAACGAAGTATTATATCTGTATTGTTATTATTATTGTTTTTAAATCCACGTTTTCCAAAAGCCAAACTGAATTCTTTTCTTAGATTCCTATTTTTGGCGTAGGTCATAAAAGGGACATAACTGGGAAAATCTAAGGTAAAGACCCAACCTTTTTTGTTTTTAGATTGAGCAGTTTCTTCTGCCATTTCTTTTATTTGATCAGGTAAACCCTCTAAATCTTTTTCCTTGGTGATATGAAGTTCAAAAGCCTGGGTATCGGCCAAAACATTTTCGCCAAAGGTGAGGCTCAGTTTTGCCTTTTCGGTATCAATTTCTCTCAACAGGTTTTTTTCTTCGTCATTGAGTAATGCGCCGTTTCTGGCAAAACCCTTATATTCCTTATCCAAAAGGGTTTGTTGTTCAGCCGAAAGCTTTTCTTTGCCTTGATTTTGGTATATCGTTTTGATGCGCTCAAACAGAGCTTGATTGAGCCTTACATCATTCTGAAACTTTGTGAGTAAGGGAGATGCCTTTTGGGTAGTGTTTTGAATGTCATTGGAGGTTTCGGCACTGTTTAGATTGAATAAAATAGAACTATTGCGTTCTAGTAATTCTCCTGTATTTTGTAGTGCCTCTATTGTATTTTCAAAAGTCGGTGGGGCCGTTTGATGAGCCACCTTATCAATTGCCTCCAATGCATTTTTGATGTTTTCCTTTAAGGCAGGAATAAAATGCTCCGCTTTGATTTTGCTGAATGGGATCGACTTATAAGGGGTTTCAAAGACTTTTAATAAAGGGTTGTCCAATATTTTAGGGATTAAGTTTTTTACTGCTTTTGATGACTTTTTTTTTGAGCTCCTCTTTGTATTTTTCTATTTTATCGAGCACTGAGGGATCCGAAGTTGCTACAATTTGAGCGGCTAATATACCGGCATTTTTGGCACCATTGAGGGCTACAGTTGCCACAGGCACTCCTCCTGGCATTTGGAGAATGGACAAAACAGAATCCCAACCATCGATGGAGTTACTGGATTTTACGGGTACACCAATTACAGGAAGCGGTGAAACCGCAGCTATCATTCCTGGGAGGTGTGCGGCGCCTCCTGCTCCCGCTATGATTACTCTCAGGTCTCTTAGGTGCGCTTGATTTCCATACTCCATCATTTTTTCTGGAGTTCGGTGGGCGGAGACGATATCAACCTCTGTTTTAATCTGAAATTCCTTAAGAATGTCTATTGCTTCTTGCATGACCGGTAAATCCGATTCGCTGCCCATGATGATTCCTACTTTAGCCATTTTATTTGGTTATTACTGATAAGGTTTCTTTTACTTTTGCTGCCATTTTTCTGGCGGTGTCGATTTTGGGGTGTATGATGGTAACATGTCCCATTTTTCGAAAAGGATGTGTTTTCTTTTTTCCATAAATATGAGGAATAACCCCCTCAATAGCCAGAACTTGGTCGATATTTTTATAAACCACTGGACCTGTATGCCCTTGTTTGCCTACAAGATTGACCATTACTGCCGAGGATTTACTGGCGGTTTTTCCTAAAGGCAAATCTAATACGGCTCTAATATGTTGTTCGAACTGACAGGTGTAGGAGGCTTCAATACTAAAATGTCCACTGTTGTGAGGACGAGGAGCTACCTCATTGACCAAGACATCCCCTTCTGGGGTGAGAAAAAGTTCGACCGCCAAAAGACCAATTTGGCCATAGGCCTCTACTGTTTTTAGGGCAACTGTTATGGCTTTTTTTGCCGCTTGCTCCGAAATCCTCGCCGGACACAACACATATTCTACTTGGTTAGCAGTAGGATGAAACTCTGATTCTACTACCGGATAATGAACAGTTTCTCCCTGTGGACGACGACATACAATTACAGAAAGTTCTTTTTCGAAGGGAACCAGCTCTTCAATAAGGCATGCTCCGCTGTTGAGACTTTCGATTTCTTTCTTGGAATGAACTATGGAAACTCCATATCCATCGTATCCCATTTCGGCCGATTTCCAAACAAATGGAAAAGACAATTCTCCTTTGATGATTGATTCTTTGACTTGGTCAAGGGTTTCAAATTCCTCAAAGGAAGCAGTAGGGATGCCGTGACTCTTGTAGAATTTTTTTTGTAAACACTTATTCTGTATTGTTTTCAGTATATGAGGTTGAGGATAAATCTTTACCCCTTCCTGTTCTAATTTTTCAAGTGCTTTGACATTTACCTTTTCAATTTCGATGGTCAGTACATCTACTTTTTTTCCAAAATTGTAAACTGCCTGAAAATCAGTAAGATCTCCCTTGACAAACTTATCACAAGCAAGCCTAGCAGGTGCATCTTCATTAGGATCCAAAACGCTGGTATTGATGTCCCATTTTCGCGTGGTGTATAGCAACATTTTACCCAATTGCCCTCCACCAAGTATACCAAGCGTTTTTGAAGTTGAAAAAAAATCCATCGCGAAGTTTTTACAAAAATACACATAAGTTTTTTGCTTGGAAAAAAACAACACAATTTGGATATATTTGCTAAAATAATAATTGATGACCAATATAGTAATCTTTGGAAAGCCAGGAGCGGGAAAAGGGACTCAGGCAGCATTTTTAAAATCCAAATATCAATTGTTTCACATTTCCACTGGAGATTTGTTCAGACACCATATTTACAATAAAACAGCATTGGGAAAATTGGCACGATCCTATATGGATAAGGGCGATTTGGTTCCCGATCAAGTTACAATTGACATGCTCAAAGATACAGTTGAAAACCACCCTGAGGCTAAAGGATTTATTTTTGATGGTTTTCCCAGAACAACAAAACAAGCCAAGGCACTAGATAATTTTTTGAGTGAGAGATCTATGATAATAAACGCTACTCTTGCACTGGAGGCCAATGATGATATATTGGTTAAGCGATTGATCAATAGAGGTAAAACCAGTGGTCGACTCGATGATCAGGATGAAGATAAAATTAGAAATCGATTTGAAGAATACAAGAATAAAACTGCTCCGCTAAAAGATTTTTATACAGCACAAGGAAAATTTCATAGTGTTAATGGTGTTGGCAGTATTGATGAAATTACCCAAAGATTGACAGAATTGATTGATGGCTTGTACTAAATTATGACCGAAGCAAATTTTGTCGACTATGTAAAACTCAACGTTAAATCAGGAAACGGAGGGAAGGGTTCTGTTCACCTACACCGCGAAAAATACATCACCAAAGGTGGACCTGATGGGGGTAACGGGGGCAGAGGGGGACACATTATCATTCGCGCTAATCCCAACTTGTGGACTCTTTATTCTTTTAAGTTTCAAAAACATTTTATGGCCGGTCATGGAGGAGACGGTAGTAAAAATAGAAGCAGTGGGGCACAAGGAAAAGATATTTTTATTGAAGTACCGTTGGGGACTGTAGTCAAAAATTCTGATACCAATGCTGTGCTTTTTGAGATTGTTGAACCGGAACAAGAATTTATTTTATTGAAAGGTGGAAAAGGAGGATTGGGCAATTGGAATTTTAAATCCTCAACTAACCAAACTCCAAGATACGCCCAGCCGGGAACATCAGGAGAGGAATTGGAGGTTACCTTGGAACTTAAAGTTTTGGCCGATGTGGGTCTTGTAGGTTTTCCCAATGCGGGAAAATCTACCTTATTAGCAGCCTTGACTGCGGCAAAGCCAAAAATCGCAGATTATGAATTTACAACCCTTAAACCCAACCTGGGGATTGTTCCATATCGTAACTTTCAATCTTTTGTAATGGCTGATATACCTGGAATCATTGAAGGAGCATCACAAGGTAAAGGACTGGGACACTATTTTCTTCGCCATATTGAACGAAATGCTGTATTACTTTTTATGATCCCTGCTGACACTCCTGATGTTAAAAAACACTTTGATATTTTATTTAAAGAACTTAAAACCTATAATCCCGAATTGATGGATAAAGCATACATTGTAGCACTCTCCAAGTGTGACTTGTTAGACGAAGAACTCAAATCGGAATACCTTGAAGAAATGAAAAAAAAATTTGGCGAAATTCCCCATTGTATGGTATCTGCAGTGGATCAATCAGGGTTGCCTCACCTTAAAGATATAGTATGGAAAATACTTAACCCTACTCATGTCTAGAATCAAAGGGACAATACTCTTTTTCATTTTTCCTTGGTTGATTTCTTCACAACTTAAAACACCATTTTTGGCTAATGATTACCAAAGTGATCACGATTATATAAAAGAATTAAAATTTTTAAAAAACCACCCGGATCGAGAAACTGAACGCATTATCAAATCTATTGCTAAATGGGCCTATGACCATAAGGATTGGGATACTGCAATTGAGAATTATGAAAGACTTTTGGTTGACTCACCTAGTGCTAATAATTATTTTAATTTGGCAGTAGCGGCCGCTCGAAAATCATTGGAGATTCCCAGGTTTTTGTCAGTTCCTTATGTTATTAAGGCTAGAAAGTCGGCCTTAATAGCCCACGAGTTGCAACCTAAGGAAGGGGATTATTTGAATTTATTGATTCAGTTGTATGCAGAAATTCCAGAGCTTTTAGGGGGAAGTGTTGCTTTTGCCAAAAAAAAAGCTGATGAGTTAAGGGATATTGATACTCTAGCAGGGGGAATGATGCAGGCCTATATATTTGAATTGAAAAATAATTTTCAAGCTTCAAGGTCAAAGATTGCTGAAGTATTCTATTACTTAAAAGAAGATTATAATGATCCAGATCGATGGGGGAAGGAACTTGGAAAAAATTTAATTTTTGAATTGGGAAGGGCGGCAGCCGAGTACCAAATAGAACCAGATTTAGGGATACTTTTATTGAAACATTATCAGGAAGATTTTGTATTTAAAGATAATTATCCATTGGAATGGGCCTATTTTTATCAGTCAAAAATTTACCTTTACAAGGGTAATAATAATGAAGCAATAGCCTCTTTGCATAAAGCCCTGAAGATAAAGCCTGATTTCAAAGAGGGTCTGGAATTTCTAAAAACATTGAGTATTGAGTAAATACCATTTTATAGCTATAGGGGGTAGTGCCATGCACAGCTTAGCCATTGCCCTAAAGGAAAATGGACATGAGGTCACCGGAAGTGATGATATGATTTTTAACCCCTCACTGACCCAGTTGCAGAAAGCTAAAATTTCTCCAAATCAAATGGGTTGGTATCCTGAAAAAATAAATCAAAATCTCGATGGAGTAATTGTGGGAATGCATGCCAAAAAAGATAACCCAGAACTCTTGGCCGCTCAAAAAATGGGAGTGCCGGTTTTTTCCTATCCAGAATTTATTACTCACTATGCTCGGAATAAAACTAAGGTAGTGATTGCTGGAAGTCATGGTAAAACTACCATTACTGCTATGGTTTTACACGTATTGAACTATCATCAAAAATCTGTGGACTATATGAT
>JAYPMF010000006.1:0-33258 GCA_038129785.1 Flavobacteriaceae bacterium | reverse complement strand
GAAAAGCAGCATCTGCTAAAGCCACAGCTTCCTTTAATTCCTCTGATGTGGCTTCTACAAATAGGGTGTCGTTTTCAATATTTTTTAGGGGGTCAATAGTCTTGTAGGTTACCTTTCCAAGTCCAGACAATTTATCTCCAATAAAATTTTTACCACTGATTTCCATATCATTAAAATTATGCCACAGGGTTGGTTAATGTTCCAATTTTTTCAATCTCAATACTGACTATATCGCTCAAGGCCAAGCTGAAATCTGCAGGAGGGACGATACCAGTTCCGGTCATTAGAAAGGCACCATTAGGGAAAGAGCTTTCCCTAAAAAGGTAGTCCACCAGTTCCTGTGGCTTTCTTTTCATTCGGTCGGTTGAAATGCTTTCCTGAAAAACAACAGCCCCCTTTCTTTGTATGGTAAGTTCAATTTTCAAAGGCTGATCCACTGGTTTTTCAGGGACATAAATACAAGGACCTAAGCTGGCACAACCGTCATAGGTTTTGGCTTGAGGTAGATACAATGGGTTTTGCCCCTCGATATCTCTTGAGCTCATATCATTACCAATACTGTAACCAACTATTTTCGCATTTGATGTGGCAAAAAGGGTAAGTTCTGGCTCAGGAACATTCCAAGAGGAGTCTCTTCTAATTCTTACAGCTTCACCAGTACCCGAAATCCTACTTTTGGTCGCCTTAAAAAACAATTCTGGTCGGTCGGCTTCATAAACTTTGGTGTAAAATATGGAACCTCCGGTTTCCTTAGATTCTTCTTCTCGTCCTTTTTTACTCATGTAATATGTGACTCCGCTGGCCCATAATTCTTGAGAATCAATTGGCGGATTCAATCCCTCAAGGTGATCGAAATTTATGGTTTTTGCGTTTCCAATGGAGGCTTTTAGCTTTTGAAATAATTGGTCATCATTGATGTATTCATCCCAATTTTCACCTTCTAAACAATAGAACGAACCTTCGTTTTGTACAATAATGTCATTTTCTTTTTTATAAACTTTCATGCTTTAAAAATAATATATTTCCCCAGTCTGAACGATTTGCTTTGAAATGTTAGGATTGATTTTTATAGTTGATTTTTTCATTTTTAAAAATGAACAGAAACAGTAGAAACACTCCCAGCGCAAAAAGGGCTGGGAATTTCCAGATTGTCTCCCATTCGTGTTTTCCCGATCCTATGATAAAAGCATCAGAAACTTTTCCTGCAATCCAAAAACCAATGAGCATTCCTACCCCATAGGTGGCCAGCGTGATCAGACCTTGGGCAGCACTTTTTACTTTTTCTCCTGCCTTATAGTCGGTGAAAATCTGACCCGAGACAAAGAAAAAATCATAACATATTCCGTGCAATAGTATACCGCTGATGAGCATAAAAGTTTTTTCTCCCACATCCCCGTAGGCAAACAAAAGATAACGTATCACCCAAGCCATCATGCCTACCAAAATCGTGTTTTTAAATCCAAAACGAACAAAGAATATCGGAAGTAAAAGCATGAATAATACTTCACTGACCTGTCCGAGAGACATTTTTGCTGTGGGGTTATCCATTCCCAATTCAACCAAAAAAGGATTTGCCTGCTGGTAATAAAAAGCCAAAGGGATACAAATTAAAATGGAAGCGATAAAGAACAATAGAAAATTACGCTCCTTCAACAGTTTAAGGGCATCCCACCCTAGTGCACTTTTTAGAGAAAAACTTTTTCGGGCTTCTCTAAAGGGCGGGGTTTTGGGCAGTTTAAAACTGAAGATTCCCAGAACCAATGAGGCCAGTGCCACCATTTTAAAGGTGTTGGACAATGCTCCTGAGACAATGGATTCTTGAGCATCCCATCCAAATACATAACTGATAACTAAACCAGAAATGATCCAGCCTATGGTTCCAAAAGTTCGAATGAGTGGGAATTCTACAGCAGTATCCTTCATTTGATTAAAAGAAACTGAATTTACAAGGGCAAGGGTGGGCATGTATAGGACCATATAACTAAATACGTATATGTAAAAAACAGTAAAATCATTTGTTTGGGACATGAGAAACAACAGCCCACTTCCGAGAAGGTGTAAAACTCCTAAAATTTTTTCAGCATTAAAATATCGATCAGCGATCAATCCGATAAAAACAGGAGCAATAATGGCACCCCAGGATTGGGTCGAAAAAGCCATTGCAATTTGTCCACCTGTGGCACTAAGATTATTTCCTAGGAAAGTCCCCAGGGTTACAAACCAGCCTCCCCAAATAAAAAATTGGAGGAACATCATTAATGACAACTGTATTTTAGTCAACGATTTCATATGTTACAGCCTTTAGTCTTGCAATGATCTGACTAAGTTTCTAAAAATAATTATTTTTCAATTTAATCATTAAAGTTTAATTGGTTCACTTGATCTGCTGGGGTAATTCAGATTCCTTTTCCATATTGTAAGGGAGTTTCCATATTTCTCCCTTTAGGTTACCAAAAAATAATTCTGATTTACTGAATTGGTGAGCGTCACCATAAGCCCAGAAAAAAACAAATGGAGCTTTAAAGTTTTCGGATTTTCTTACATAGGAATGATTCATTTGGCTGTTTTGAGTGAGGTTTTTTTCTTTAACCCAATGCGCCCCCGAATCATGGGATTTCCAAACTTGTAATTCTCCTCCGACCCCCCATTTTTGTAAGCCTATTGCGGTAGGGGCAACCAGATACAACTCTTTTTTAAAAAACAGCAAACTACCCATATCATAATTGTGATCGGAAGTAGTAATAGTATGTGTTGTCCATTGTGAGTCATTCCATTTGGTAATGCACCACTCGTATGGTTGGTTTTCCGGTCCTGGCTTATGTCCCTTACTTCTTATATAAAGACAAATGGGTCTTCCTTTAGAGTCAAAGACCATGTCTTTAAGATAAATATTATTTTTAAGGCTTAAATAATCTACTACCCTAGAAGGGGAGCTTTTTTCAGTAACTGGAACCGAAATGGATTTTTGATCAGCAGTTTTCCATGTTTCCCCCATATCATCGGTCTCTAGGTAATATAGGTCAGTTCTTTGGTCTACAATGCCATTGGGGTGGCGGTTAAAAAAAGTCCCCATCTTTTTTTCTTGGTATTGAGCGCTGATTTGGTAGTGACCCGATTTTTGATCTTTTTTTTCGGGTATGGCCGCAAGTAATCGATCTTCAGACCAGTGGATACCATTTTTGCTTTTTTCAAAATAAAGTTGTCTTACACCTGTATATTTGGTAAAAAAATTGAAAAATGTGGAACCCATTTTTTTGGGTTGAGGATAGGTCATTTCCTCGGTTGTTATTTTTTCAAATCCCTCAATACTATAAGGTTTTTTGCTTTTGTATTTGAATCCCATACGAACCTTACCTCTACCACTAACAAAAATCCAAATGAATCCTTGATCATCGATTAAAATAGAGGGATTGTCGTGAGGGTCATCCACCCCCATCTTGTCGCAAACCACCAGGGGTTGGGAAACTAGACCTGAAGAGTGATCGAATTCGCCGATCATACAAAGCAGGTGTTTGCTCTTTGGAGATTTTGTCCCTCCATACACAAAAAAGGTTTTGTCTACCACATCAGCATAGATGGCCAAGGGATGATGTTTGGCAGTATAGGTGCCTAGCGCACCAGAGTATTTATCACCGTATTCATATTTTTGATTCAGTTCAAACCATATGGGCTTATATCCCGCCATTTTTTTGTTTTCAAGGGATTGACCTGTCCCATCAGTCACAATTAAGGTAATGATCAAAAAAATGATTTTTTTACATAGAGGTAAATTCATCATTCAATTTTTTTAAATAGTTTTTATGGGGAAATCCAAAAAACATAATCTCCACACTCTAGATTAAACCGCCCATAATTTAATTTGGTTTTATCACTCCTGCTCAAAAGATTTTGGCCTTTCAATATATTAATTTTTTGATATGGTTTTTTGTTCAATTCGACTTGAGCAACACTCTCTTCTGGAACTGTAATTTCATATCGATAGCCTCTGTCTCGTTTGCTCCATTGGGATATGATTTTTCCATGGGGTGAGTTATAGCATGTAAAGACACTGTCCAGTCCCTTCGGGGTAAAAGGCTTGATGAAAAATTTCTTAAAGCCTGGATGCCTAGGATCGGGTCTTATACCACCTAGCCAGCGATAAAACCATTCGGTTAGAGAACCAAACATTGGATGGGAATTGGAGTAAATATTATCGCTCTCTTTCCATGTTTCCCATAGGGTGGTTGCTCCTTGCTCAACCATATATCCCCAACCGGGGTAATCTATACTGTTCACTATATTTATGGTAGTTTGAGGTGATAAATATTCCGAAATGGCTTCCAATGCATAAGGTGTTCCAAAAATACCCGTGGTCAAATGCTGAGCGGGGGCTTTTTGTAGCGCACTTCTCAGGGAGTCTTTTGCTGAATGAATTTCGTTCTCGGGTATGATTTTGTGATAGAGGAGTGAGGCAAATAAAGTTTGTCGATTGATGGGGCCTTTGATGCTTTTCTCCCAAAATGCTTCACGTATTTTTTTTGTCAAATCAGATGCCAGTTGATGGTATTTTGATTGACTTTTTCGATCCTGCATAATGCCCGCAAAAACTTTCATTATTCTAGCCGTTTGAAGGTAGTGTAAAGTACCAACTAACTCAACTGGAACAGGGGATAGGGACTCATGATCACTCAAACCTTTGTTTACTATTCCTTCGGGGTGAATCCGATCGACTTTGTCCATCCACTGTTGATTAAAGGGATACATTTCTTTTATAAAATCCAGGTCATTGTAGTAGAGATATAGTTGATATTGTGTGATCAAAAAAGCTGATTCCCAGCTGATACCACAATATTGAATACCCACACTTGGAGCGGTGTCTACAAAGGTGGAGTCGTTGATGGCATCTACCCAGTCATAGACAGTTTTTTTGTAGAATGTTTGCATGTCAAAGTTGTAGATAAAAGAGGCACTGGTTGCATTGAGATCCCCTCCATAACCAAATTTTTCTCTGGCCGGGCAATCGGATTGTACACCCACTAAATTTGCCAAAAAAGTTCTTCTTATGGTTTTTTGAATTTCATTCAATAAGGGGGCAGAGGAGGTGAAATCATTCTTTTGGTGAACAGCTGTGTGAATGGAGAGTCCTATGATTTCATTTTTTTTAGGTTTGTAATTTAATCCATCAATTTCCATATATCGGAAGGCGTGATAGGTAAACTCTGGCCTGAACCAAGTGGGGTTCTCATGACCGATAATGTAGCAGTCTGTTTGCCAAGCCACATCGGGAGCCCCCGGCCCACCTGCACCTTTCTTTTTTATTTGACCGATCACAGAAGTCATGGGATTCAATGAACCATCTTTATATATGCGTTCCCCAAACCTGAAGGTTATTTTGTCTCCTTTTTTCCCACTTAATTTGATGTAGTAAGTACCGGTAAAATTTTCACCCATATCTACCATCCATTTACCATTTTTAGTGGGGTATATTTTTTGAGGTTCAATTTTTTTATTTATTTTAATGGGTGGAAAAAAAGCTTTTTGAAGTTTTCCGCCAGGAGGATTGGCTGTAATTGCATTTTCCCAATCAGAATCATTGAAATCTGCCTTGTTCCAACCCTTTAGTTCTTTTCTTGCATCATAGTGTGCTCCCAGATAAACACTGTTTTTAATGATTGGACCATAGCTGTATTTCCATGAACTGTCGGAGACAATTTCCTCTGTTTTTCCATTTGGGTGTGTGATCCTCAGTTTTGCAATAAACCTTGGTTTACCCACAGAAAGCCTTTCTCTTAAATTTATTCTCCCCCACATTTTTAAGGGTAGTGGATTGTAAAAACCATTTCCCAAGGATACCCCTATGCAATTCATTCCTTGAGTCAGTAGTTCGGTGATGTCGTATTCCCTGAAGTAGATCCTCTTACTGAAGTCGGTCCAGGCAGGATCCAAAATATTATTTTCTAACTCAAAAGTATTGATGGTACTTTTGTAATATCCAGCTGCTGTAATGAACAGGGTGGCTTTTTTGGGTAGGTCAATTAAAAAGAAGGTTTTCCGAAATTGAGGAGCTGGGTCATCCAAATAAAATTCTGCATCGGACTTTGGTAAGATTTTTTTGTCTTGAATCCATAATGACTTTTGATTTTCGGAAAAAACAAGGCTTTCGCTGACCTCAACTTCTTTGGAGCATCTAAAATGGGAAAAGAAAACCGAAAGAAAAAATACAAGTTTGAGTAACCGCATCGGGGATTGTATTTGAAGATTGAATTTAAATCAATTTAGAGAATTATCTAAAAATACTCAATTTCACGAGTTAGCATTAAAAAGTTATGACGGAAGATATTTTTACATTTGAATAAGTTCTTGTATAATTAGAAAAACTAATAAAATGTCGCAGCTTATTTCAGAAATTTTTTCGTTCAAACTCTTATCTAATTTGTTTTTGTTTATAGGACTACTTTTTTCCTGTCAAAGTGAAATTTATTTTAAGAATGCTTACTGCATTGAGAACGTCAATGTGATTGATCCATTGGATGGTCTTAAAAAAGGTATGAATGTTGTTATCAAAGGAAATAAAATTCATCAGATTGCTAAAATGGAAGATCTAAAACTATCTCCAAAAAATAAAATTATTAAGGGTAGAGATAAATACTTGATTCCTGGTTTGTGGGATAGCCATGTACACTTTTATTTTGATCAGCAACTTGCGCTGCATATGCCAGAATTGTTTTTGAGTAACGGTATCACTAGTGTTAGGGATACGGGTGGAGCATTTCATTATGTGGATAGTATAAGGCAAAATGCTTTAAAGTATCCTAAAACCCATCCTAGAGTAAAAATTGCTGGGCCACTGATAGATGGTAATTTTAATGTATACAATGGATCGGTACTACCTGAACTTTCGATTCGTACCAAAGATGTTTCTGAGAGCATTGCGGAAACAGAAAAGTTGGTTTCGATGGGGGTAGATTTTCTTAAAGCATACGAGATGTTAAGTCCGCAGCAGTTTGAGGCGATTGCTGCTGTAGCAGCCCGCGAAAAACTCCGATTAGCAGGTCATGTTCCACTTAGTATGGAAATTACACATGCCATGTCGCTAGGTCTAAACAGTTTGGAACACATTAAAAACCTTGAGTTGGAGGCGGTCACGAACAGTGATTCCATGCTGATAGAACGAAGAAGGATGCTGCAGAACAAATCCCTTCTTTCAGGCAGGCAACTGCGTGCTAATATTCACAGAGCACAAAAGCAATTTGCTGTTAATAATATCTCTCCCGATGCTTATCAAAAAATTCTAGATACAATCAAAAAATATAATTCTTATCAGGTGCCTACCTTATCCATTTACAAGGTGCCGATATATAAAATTTTCAGAGAACCTTTCTGGCGCAAAAGCTTTGAACTTCTGCCCAAGAGCACAAGGGATAAATGGAAAAAAAATTTATTGGGGTCAAACGATAAAATCAATCCTGAACAAAAAAAGTTTTCGGATTGGATTCAAAAAACCACTGGAGCAATGGCCAAAGCCAAAATTCCACTGATGGCAGGAACCGACACCCCATTGGGATACTTGACTCCCGGTTTCAGTCTTCATTATGAATTGGAATTGATGGTAGAAAGTGGTTTGAGCGAACTGGAGTCATTAGTTACTGCCACCTACCAGCCTGCAAAATATTTTAGAATGGAAGATTCTCTGGGCCTGGTAAAAAAAGATTTTATTGCTGATCTTCTTCTTCTTAGTGAGAATCCACTTGATGACATTGCTCATACAAAGGATATTTTTGCAGTTATTAAAGATGGTAATTTTATTGATAAATCCAGTTTGGAACAGCTACAGAAAAAGGTATCACAGGGGGTGACTGTTTCCACTTTGAATTAGCAGTTCAAGATTATCCATTTATAAGATTATAGGAAAACCTTATCTCACTTTAGCCCAATTTGATGTCTGATTTGAATATTGATTGATCAATAAAAAATGACAATTAATATTACAACCAAATTTAGGATTGACTTGATTTAAAAATTAGACTTGCAGTATATCCAACGACAAAACAAGAAATTACTCCACTAGCTGCATAAAGCAAAAGATGAACAACGCCATAATTGCTAATAAGAACTTGTGTAAAAAAACTAACTAGAACTCCTATGAGTACTCCATTTGAATTGGCTTTTTTGGTTAAAAGTCCTAGTAAAAAAACCCCACCTAAACTTCCAAAAATTAACCCTAAGATTCTATTAAATTCGTCCCAAAGTGATTTTATTTCATAGCTAGCCATAAAAAATGCAAAAAGGATTCCTAGGGTTCCTATGTAAAAAGTAGTCCACCTAGCAGTTTTCAGATCACTTGTGTTTTTTCCTAAACCAAGTCGGTCGTATATGTCAACACTAAATGAAGCCGCCCCTGAATTCATACTTGAACTGAGACTACTCATGGCCGCAGCAAATATTGCAGCGATTAGGAGTCCGGAAACCCCTGTGGGAAGTTCAGTTACAATATACCAGGGAAAGATTGCATCGTTTGAAATAAATTCGGAATGTAAAGCTCTCGGATTTATTTTGTAAAAAACGAAAAGAGCAGTTCCAACAAAAAAGAAAATCAATGAAGAGGGAATTGTTAGCAAAGCCCCAATCCAGATACTTTTTTTCGCCTTTTTCTTGGTGGGAGTTACCAGATAGCGTTGTACCATAGTATGATCGGTTCCATAGGTGGTAAGGTTTACAAAAAATCCTCCTAGAAGCATTACCCAAACAGTAGGCTCTTTTATACTTATGTTTAAATCGAATACATTGAACTTACCGTTTACCCTAGCAGTCTCAACTATACTTCTAAATCCACCATCTGTATCCCACACAATTATTAATAATGATATCGTAACCCCTGACATTAAGACAAATACTTGAATCACATCAGTCCAAATAACTGCCTCTATGCCCCCCATCAAAGTATAGATTAAACTTATCCCACCCATCAATGAAATACAAACATATATATTCATATCTGTCACCAAATTAAGTGCAATAGAGGGCAAAAAAAGTACCACGCCCATTCTTCCAATTTGATAAAGGATAAAACAGACACTACCTATTAAACGTATAAGAACATTAAATCGTCTTTCAAGATATTCATAAGCAGTTTTGATATTTTTCTCTCTATAAAAAGGAATGAAGACACGAACAATAAGGGGAATGGCCAAAAACACACTCATATTAAGTAAAAAATAAGACCAGTCCGTACTGTAGGTCTTAGCAGGTATAGCCATAAATGTGATAGGACTTAAAGCAGTACCAAAAAGACTTAATCCTGCCGCCCATGCGGGTACCCTTTCACCACCCTTAAAAAAGTCTTTTGTGTTTTTTTGTCTTCTAGAATAATAATATCCAAGTGCTGATATGAAAAAAAAATAAAATGAAATGACTAAAATATCAAGAGAGGACAGCACAATACATTTTATTGATTTAATCCAAAAAAGTCTTTAGCTTCTAGAACATCTCTAAGATTTGAGAGAGATTTATCGGACAAATTGGTAAGGGGCAAACGGCAAGGACCACAATTCACTCCAACCCATTTCATGATTGCTTTTCCCGCAATCATGGGACCTCCATTTTCGAAAAGTGAGGCTATGATATCATTACATTTTTGTTGTTTTTTGAGTGCTGCTTCAGAATTTCCTAACTTAAAATCTTTTATCAATGACAAATATATGGGATTCATGTAATTGTATGTACTCCCAACGGCAGCCTCAACTCCTATGTTTAGTACTTTAAATAAATTTTCATCAAATCCATTGAAAATCGTCCATTTTCCACCGTCCACGTTATTACAATGTTGCATCTCAACCAGATTGTCATGGGTATATTTGATACCTGCAAGATTTGGAATTTTTTTTTGTGCGATTTCCAAATAATCCTTCATTGATAATTCTATCCCAGAAATTATTGGAATATGATAATAAAAAAAAGGAATATTCGGAGCTGCACAAGCTACTGAGGCACAAAAATCCACTAATGGTTCAATATTTGTCGGTTTTAAAAATATGGGTCCCATTATGCTGGTTCCATAAGCTCCAATTTTCTGCGCATGCCGGGCCAATTCTTGTGATTGTTTGAATGAGGTGGTTCCTACGTGAACGATCACTTTAAAATCATTTTCTTGATACTTCACCCATTCTTCAGCAATTTCTTTTCGTTCTTCCAAAGTCATTGACATTCCCTCTCCGGTTGTTCCACATACGAAAACACCGGAAAGACCATCCTTTTTTAATTTGTGAGCATAATCAAATATAATACTTGGATTGATCTCCCCGACCTCATTCATAGGAGTAAAGGGAGCTGCTATTATTCCCTGGATAGATTTATTAATCATTTTATTTTTAATATTTCATAATATAATTAAATAAAACCATATTTATAAATCTTAAAATATCTTGAAGTGAAAAAGAGTGATGCGTATATCATAACTATAGTTTCTAGAAATATTTCCTTTTAAAAAATCTTGCTTTAATAAAAGTAATGCTCTCCTTACACTTTTTCAATTGTTTTGTAGATTTAAGGATTGGTAAATAAGAATCTACTTTAAAAATGTCAAAAAATAAAAAATATCAGATTGCGGGTATTGGAGAATTGCTATGGGATATTTTTTTAGATGACAAAAAACTAGGAGGGGCACCAGCCAATTTTGTAGCTCATGCTCAACAATTAGGTGCGAAAAGTTACCTTTTGAGTGCTTTGGGTAAAGACGAATTAGGACAAAAAGCCATAGAAGAATTACAATGTTTGAATATAGATACCTCCGGGGTTCAATTCAGTAGCATTTCTCCAACGGGTCGTGTCATCGTGAGTCTCGACTCGAAGGGAATTCCTAACTACAATATCAAAGATAATTCTGCCTGGGATCAAATTGAATTTGACATAACTCAAGTAAAGATTGCATCACGTCTAGATGCCATCTGTTTTGGAACATTGGCCCAAAGAAACCCTGTTTCACAAAATACCATTTTAAAAATTCTGAATGCTACCTCTCACACCTGCCTGAAAGTATTTGATGTTAACTTCAGACAGGATTATTATAGTTCTAAAATGGTTTTCCAATCCCTAGTTTTAGCCAATGCAGTCAAAATGAATGAGGATGAATTTTTAGAAATTGGAAAAATACTTTCTTTTTCAAAAAATCTTAAAAGAGGGCTACAATTCCTGATCAATGAATTTGATCTCAAATTCGGAATTATTACCTTAGGAGAAAATGGTGCAGTAATGGCCAGTCAAGATAATTTTTGTTCTTATTCACCCAAGAGTAAGATTGAGATTATAAGTACGGTAGGGGCAGGGGACGCCTTCACTGCAGCCGCGGTGATGGGTTGGCTTGAACAAAAACCGTTAGAACAAATAATCCAAAAAGCTTCTGATTTGGCTACTTTTGTCTGCTCCCATCTGGAAGCTGTCCCTACAAAACAAAAAATCGAAACACGATGAAAATAAATTGCACCCTTCTACTTTTACTGGTATTATTTTCAATGAGTTGTCAAAAAAAAGAAGTTTCCATTCCTCCTAATGTTATTATAATCATTACAGATGACCAAGGCTACGGTGATTTGGGTATCCACAACAACCCCAACATCGTAACCCCGGCCATTGATGCTTTTGCTCAACAAAGTATCCGGTTTAGCAACTTTCATGTTTCCCCAGTTTGTGCCCCCACCCGATCTAGTCTGATGACTGGTAGGTATTCATTAAGGACAGGAGTAAGAGACACCTATAACGGAGGCGCTATCATGGCCCCATCAGAATTTACCCTTGCAGAAATGCTCAAAAAAGTCAATTATACAACTGGTATTTTTGGTAAGTGGCATTTGGGAGACAATTACCCCTCACGCCCAAGTGATCAGGGGTTTGACGAGTCACTCATTCACCTTGCAGGGGGTATTGGACAAGTGGGAGATTTTACCAACTACTTTAAAATGGAAACAAGTTATTTTGATCCCGTACTATGGCACAACAATAAACAAAAAGCTTACAAAGGATATTGTTCAGATATCTTTACTCAAAATGCTATCAATTTTATCGAAAAAAACCACGAACAACCTTTTTTCTGTTATTTGTCCTTCAATGCACCTCATACGCCACTTCAGGTACCGGACAAATACAATCGAATATATGAAGATATTGATCCCTCGGAGGGAATTGACCCTGAGCTTTTACCATTAGTCGATATGAACGAAAAGAGTGATGAAGATGCCCGAAAGGTTTATGCCATGGTTACCAATATTGATGATAATCTGAATCAATTGTTTCAAAAATTAGAAGTATTGGGTATTGAAGAAAACACCATCGTCATTTTTATGACTGACAATGGCCCCCAACAATCACGATTTGTCGGAGGTATGCGAGGCAGAAAGTCCAGTGTGTACCGCGGAGGTATTCGAGTTCCCTTTTTTATGCGTTATCCCGCTAAATTTAGTGGGAATAGAGAAATGGATCAGATGGCTGCCCATATCGACCTACTACCTACACTCTCTCAATTATGTGGAGTTCCGCTTCCCCAAGATAGAGAGATAGATGGAAGAAGTTTTGTTTCTGCGCTTGAGGGCCAAGATTTATCCGAACGAAGTTTTTTTTCCTATTGGACAAGGAAGTTTCCCGAAAAATACAATAACGTAGCCCTTCAGCGGGGTGACTTTAAGCTTGTAGGTAAAACAGATTTCGACGCTAAAATAGATGACTTTGAATTATATAACCTCAAAGATGATCCATTGGAAAGAACCAATTTGATCTTCCAAAACAAAGAAAAAGCGACTTCCCTTAAAACTGAAATGGATTCATTGTTTTCTGAATTTAGCAAGTCTCCAAATCTAGTTAAACCTCCCATGATCTCTATTGGGACTCCATACGAAAACCCGGTTTATCTCAATCGTAACGATGCATCTGGACAAAGAGGTATTTGGAATCAAGAGGAGGTTTTTTCTTACTGGAAAGTTGATCTGGAAAAAGGTGTTTACAACCTAAGATTTAAATTTTTAAAGCCTTTGAATGGTGGAGGGCAGATGTTTTTAGAATTGGGTCAAAGCATCTTAAAAAAACACAACCCCTTGCCAAATTCAGATCTATTAGAATGGAAGGGCGTCTCACTTCCTAAAGGAAAATTTGATTTTACCCCTTTTTACAGAAAACAACCGAGAAGCAATTACTTTCCGTTATGGGTCGAAATCAAAAAAGTGGAATAATTCAATATCTATTTTCTCCATATAGATTTGAGCTTATGTACCTCAAATCTATCAAAAAGTAATTCATCATCTGAACAAACTGATATTTGATTGTCTTTTAAATCTGAAATGGCATATTTAGAAAGTACCGAAAAGCCATCGTCTGCAAAAACTTCTATAGTGGTTCGGTCAAGAAGTACCCTTAAATTTACTTTGTTGAGATTTAATGTAGTTAGAATTACACCATTAAAATAAAAATTACCTTTTTGATAGCTAATTATCTGACCCCGAATATTTACATGAAAGGAAGAGGTTTTGCTACGTTCGAATGACATAAAAATATCAATTCCATCAAAAATCTCGTTTTTTAAATTTTCATTCAGGACTTTAACTTTAATATTCTGATACTCTAAGCTTTTATGGTACAAGTTTTTAATTTCTTTTACGGGCCATCGAAACAGTCGAATTCCATTTATAGTCGTTCTCAGCTCGAGTTTAGCTGGGAATGACATTTGCTGATTAAAAGGCATGTTGTTATCCACAAATACATTGTTTTTACTTGTTCTCAACCAACCCATGATTACGGTTCTTCCATCTGGACTGTTATTAAAAGTTTGTGCCGCATAGTATGCATCCCCTAAGTCACCAATATGATTTTTACCATCCGTTAAAAGACTCAAACCATTAAATGTTCCAATTTCGTAATCAAAGCTAGCATCGTATATTAACCACTTTTTATAGTTAGGATTTCCATCAACTTCAAGTTCTACCATGTCCATACACTCATAAACCCATTTTCTATTAAAATCACTCAGTTTTTCCCAATTTTTTAAATCTTTAGAGCTAAAAAAACGGACTTTTCCCAAATCATTCAACTTTTTTTTATCAGCACGTTTGATCCATAAAATTAGTATCCATTTTTTTGAGGGAGCATGCCAAAAAATTTTTGGATCACGCTCTCCTCTGTCAAAACCTTGGTTTTCGACCAATGCACGACCTTTATCGATTAGTTCAAATGTTCTCCCCCGATCGATGCTGTAGGCTCCTGCTTGATAAAACAAATCTTTATTGTTGTTCTGAGCATGCGTGAAGTAGGCAACTATCGCCTCATCTTCTTCTGTGTTTTTCCCTAAACTATTGGGAAAATCCACTGCGGCGGTTCCAGAAAAAATAGTGCCATTGCCATAGGGTAGTATGGCGTGTTGAAGTTGCTCCCAATGAACCATATCTTTACTTACCGCATGTCCCCAAGTCATATTCCCCCAATGGATGGCTTTTGGATTGTGTTGAAAAAATAAATGATACTCTCCTTTATAATAAACCATACCGTTAGGGTCATTGATCCAGTTTTTCTTGGATGAAAAATGAAATTGAGGACGTAATGATTCATCGTATTTAATATCAGAGTAGGTTTTAAAAGTTTGAAAAGAGTCAATCATTACACCAGTGATTTGCTGGGCTTTACCAACGAAAAAAGTAAATAGTAATAGGTATCTTATCATAATTGTTAAATTATGAATCTTCTTTTGATAAAACAAATAAAGCTTGCTAAGCTAAGCGGTTAAAGCATTCAAAAGTGATATAACATCACGTGGCTTGTCTATACAATAATTGGCTTGGGTATTTTTTTTACCCACTTTAACATTGATAGAGTGAGCAGGAAGGTCATTGAACATAAATTCATCGGTGACATCATCTCCGAAACAGAGAATAAAGTCGGATGCTTTATCACCCATTATTTCAGAAACAGCAGTCCCTTTATTGTATCGTCCACTAACCACCTCAATAATTTTATCTCCGTCCATGAGATTAAGCTCATCAGAAATTAAACTGCTAAGAACCGTTTTAAGTTCTATAGTTCGTTCGGCTGCCAATTCCGGATCGGTTTTACGATAGTGCCATACCAAACTATTTTTTTTCTCCTCGATAAAAGTTCCTGGTGTTCTGTCAGTAAAGCTTTCCATTACAGGAATAATGTCTCCTTTCCAGTTTTTAAGCTGTATTTCTTTTTCCACCCATTTTTGATTTTTGTGCTTGATCAAAAAACCATGCTCTGCAACTAAAGTGACTGGGAGGTGACCAAACCATTGGTCTAAAAACTTGTGGTCTCTTCCGCTTACTATTGCCAATTCAGTCAATGGAAATTCAAGGAGTTGCTCCAATGTTTTAATTACAAACTCGTTAGGTGTAGCCAGTTCAGGTTTTTCATTATAGCCAACCAGTGTTCCGTCATAGTCCAAAAAGATCATTCTTTTATGAGCAGACTTAAATTTTTCAACCAATGATTTCTTAATTTTTTCATTAATTTTGATTACAGAAGATTCTTTTTCATTTTGATGTTTGGTTTTGAGTGCTTTCATAAACTCATTGGCCCAATACTCTACGGAATAGCGTTGTAGCCTTTTTTGCATCCTCAGGTTTCTTTTTTGTTGTTCTTCCTCAGGCATTTGAATGGCGGTTAATAATGCATCAGACATTTGGTTGAGGTCAAAAGGATTTACCAATATCGACTCATAAAGTTCTTTGGAGGCTCCAGCCATTTCACTTAGAATCAAAACACCATTTCCCATAACTCGAGTAGCAACAAATTCTTTAGCAACTAAATTCATGCCGTCCCTAACGGGAGTTATCATAGCGATATCTGAGGTCATGTAAAGATCAACCAAATCATCGAAATCCATTGCCCTATAATAGTACCAAATAGGGGTCCAATTTACAGTAGCAAACCTTCCATTGACCCGTCCGACTATTTCATCGGTTTCTTTTTTGAGTCTTTTATAGTCCGAGACACTTGATCTGGAGGGAACTGTGAGCATAACCAAACGAATTTTTTCAAGGTATTGGGGGTATTTAGATAAAAACAGTTCAAAAGCTTTAATGCGGTTGACCACTCCTTTGGTATAATCCAGTCGGTCTATAGAAAGGATTAGTTTGCCCTTATCGGCTCCTTTTTTATGTAATTCCAATTGCTTTTTCAAATCCGATTTTTCATCTGCAGCCATATCAAGGTGTGATTGGGCTGCATTTTTAAATTTATTATAATCTATGCCCATTGGAAAGGTATTCACCACAACCTCTCGAGTATCCATGATTACCCGGTTGAAAGAGACTTCTTTTTTCAATATACGCTTGACTGAACTCAAAAAATGACGCTCATAATCGTAGGTGTGAAACCCTATCAAGTCAGCCCCCAAAATTCCTTCAAGCAAAGGTTCTCGCCAAGGAAAAATTCTAAAAATCTCAAAAGAAGGGAATGGAATGTGTAAGAAAAAACCAATGGTTACGTCAGGACGAACATCTTTGATCATTTTTGGACATAGTAAAAGTTGATAATCGTGAATCCAAACAGTATCCCCTTCCTCTATATTTGATAATACACTATCTGCAAACTTTTGGTTGACCTCCTCATAAGACTTCCACTGCTTCTTATCAAAAACAGAAAACTCGATAAAGTAATGAAAAAGAGGCCAAAGTGACTTGTTCGACAGCCCATAATAGAAATCTTCAATTTCCTTATCATTTAAGGATACTGGAAAATAACCCTCCCTTTTTAGAGATTTTTTTAATGGATCCCATGTGTTTTTATCAATTTCATCATGATTGATTCCTGGCCAACCTATCCAAAGTGATTCTTGACCCTTGTGGACGGAGTTCATGCCTGTAGCTAAGCCACCACTGGTAGGGGTGAATTCAAAAGAATTATCTAATTTAGTTACCTGTATCGGAAGTCTATTTGATACTATAATGTTTTTTGCCATAATCCTTTTAAATCAAAACTACTATCGAAATTATGCATTTAAGGCCACCTCAACCTTCATCAGACAACCTAAATTATGGAATAATAGGAAATTGTAAATCTTCTGCCCTTATAAATGAAGATTCCTCAATTGATTGGTCTTGTTTACCTCAATTTGATTCTCCATCTGTATTTGGGAAAATACTCGATGACCAAAAAGGAGGTGCTTTTAAAATAGTTTGCGATCAATCTTATCAAATTTCTCAAAAATACCTTGAAAAAACTGCCATTTTATTGACTCGCTTTGATAATGGAACCGATGTGTTTCAATTGTTAGATTTTATGCCTCGTTATCAAAAAGATAATGGGGTATATTATGCGCCACCTGAGATCACTAGATTGGTCAAAATAATAAGAGGTAATCCCGTCATAAAAGTGATATATGATCCTAAGTTGGAATATGCTCAGGGTGAAACCAAAAACTATATAAAAGACGATTATATAGTTAGTGTTGTAGATGACGAACGTTATGATACTTTAACCTTGTACACAGATCTGAATAAAGCCTCTGTTCTCAATGGAGATAAAATAAACTTAGATAAGGATTATTTCTTCAAAATATCGTACAATGAAAAAATAAAACCTATTACAATAGATGACATCAAATTTGAGTTTGAAAAAACAAAAGTTTATTGGCTTAATTGGTGCTTTAAGACCCCTAATTTTGATAATGCTTATGAAGAACAAATTATCAGAAGTGCCATAACACTCAAACTACTCACTTTTGAAAAAACCGGAGCAGTGCTGGCAGCTGCTACCACATCTTTACCTGAAACGATAGGGGAGGTTAGAAACTGGGACTACCGTTTTTGCTGGATCAGAGATGCATCTATGGTGATTAAGGTCATAACTAAATTGGGACACTTAAAAATCGTAAAAAACTTTATTGAATTTATCATTGATCTGATTCCTGACAAGGACGAAAAGTTACAGATCATGTATGGCATCAATGGTGAGAAAATGTTGACCGAAAAAACATTGGATCATTTGTCGGGCTATCGAGCCTCTAAGCCAGTAAGAATAGGTAATGCAGCCTTTATCCAAAAACAAAACGATATTTATGGAATTTTGATGGACGCCATTCATTTTCATATTGAAAAATACATTGATGAAACCGACAAGCACGAGGAGTTATGGTCAATTGTAAAATCTATAGTTTGGGTTGTTGAACACAATTGGAAACAAGCCGATAAAGGTATTTGGGAATTTAGAAAAGAGGACCGTCATTTTACCTTTTCCAAACTTCTATGTTGGGTAGCGGTGGATCGAGCCATTAAAATCTCTGAAATTATTCAATCTGGAAAATCTGCAAAAAAATGGGAAGGACTAAGAACTGAAATTTATAATGATATTATTGAAAATGCATGGAATGATGAGGTTCAATCTTTTACACAGTCCTATGGAACTCAGCACGTGGACGCGTCTGTACTACTCATGGAACCCTATGGTTTTATTGAGGCCAATGATCCAAAGTATGTCAAAACAGTCAAGGCCATTGAAAAGGAGCTGTCTCATGAAGGGTTATTATTTCGATACAAAAATGATGACGATTTTGGAACCCCTAGCTCATCATTTACAGTTTGTACCTTCTGGTTTATCAGTAGTTTGTATAAAATTGGGGAGAAGGAAAAATCAAAAGCTATGTTCGATCAGTTGCTATCATACAGTAATCACTTAGGCTTATTTAGTGAAGATATTGATTTTAAATCGAAAAGACTTTTAGGAAACTTTCCACAAGCATATTCACATTTAGCTTTGATTGATACTGCTTTAAATTTTAATAGATAATATTTTGTTACCATGTAATCAATATATTATCGTTATTATCTTAATACATATAATAAAACCATGTGAAATTCGTTAACAAATTAAAGATCTTAACATATTTCTTATGAAAAGTTTAATTCCTATTAAAATAATTCTGATTGTTTTTTTGTTTTCGAAAAATATTATTGCTCAAACTCCAGATAATCCTTGGTCAATTGGTATTGGTGCTAATACTGTTCAAATCATGGATGAGTCAATAGAATCAAAAAATGGATTTGGTCCAATGGTTTATCTAGGTAGGTATTTAGGAGCAGGATTTTCAATTGGGGCCAACTATGGAATTAATAAATTTGAGATTAATGGAAGTGACAAAGATTATACTTCAGTAGATACCTATTTAAAATTCAATCTGACAACAAAAAAGTTCTCTCCTTTTCTAATTGCAGGTTATGGGTTATCTGATTTTGGAGATAAATTAACTTTTGAAGGTGTATTTAAATCATTGGGGGCTGGCAGAACAATAATTGGAGGTGCTGGGTTTGATATTTTAACCTCTAATAAATTATCTATTAACCTTAGGTCTACATATAGATGGTCAGAGGAGAAAGGGACATATAAACATATCCAGCATATGGTTGGTATAAATTATAATTTCGGTCAAGGTGATTCGGATAAAGATGGAGTACCAGACAAAAAAGATACCTGTCCTGAAGAGCCTGGTTTAAAAGAGTTCAATGGATGCCCTGATACCGATGGTGATAAAATTCCAGATAACAAGGATAACTGTCCTGATGAGTTCGGTACCGAAATTATGAACGGCTGTCCTGATTCGGATTCAGATGGTGTTGCGGACAATGAGGATGAATGTCCTGAGGAAGAAGGTTTGGTTGAATTTAATGGATGTCCCGATGCTGATACTGACGGTGTTGCTGATAAAGATGATCAATGTCCCAATGAACCAGGTGCATTGGAAAATAAAGGTTGCCCCTGGGCAGATAGTGATGGGGATGGAGTATCTGATAATATTGATACCTGCCCTGAAGAGGCTGGTTCCATAGAAAATAATGGGTGCCCTGAACTCTCTAATGAGGTGGTTCAAACTATAAATGAATTGGCTACTCAAATAAACTTTGCTGCAGGAACCGACAGAGTCCAAGGAAGAGTAGTTTTAGAGTCATTGAACGAAATAAAAATACTTCTTGATAATAATCCAGATGGGAATTTAATTATTGAAGGACATACCTCAAGTGATGGAGATGCTAATGCAAATCTTCAACTTTCTCAAAGGAGAGCTGCTGCTGTAAAGGTATTCTTGGTCAATTTGGGTGTAAATCCCGATCGACTAAAAACCGAAGGTTATGGGGAGGAAAGACCCATAGATGACAACGAAACTATCGAAGGTCGAGCCAAGAACAGAAGGGTCCAATTCAGAACAGAATTTTAATGAATTAAAAAGGGATCGAAAGCCTCTTTTTTAATGTATGTTTTTTAAACCTAGAATAGTTTCTTTAGGGTTTTTAGAGGAGAAGACAAAACTCCCTGCCACTAAGACATGAGCGCCACTTTCTATCAGTTTTTTTGCATTTTGATCTGTCACGCCCCCATCAATTTCAATCTGGGTTGAGACTTTGGCCTTCTCAATAATGGTGCTGAGTTTTATTACCTTTTCGTAAGTTGATTCTATAAAACTTTGTCCTCCAAAGCCAGGATTGACACTCATCAAACAAACCAAGTCAATCTCATCTATAATTGGTTCCAGAAAATCTACTGAGGTATGAGGATTTAATGCAACACCTGCTTTCATACCATTTTTTTTGATTAATTGTAAGGTTCGGTGTAAATGTGTAGAGGCTTCATAATGGACGGTCAGTATGTCACTTCCCAATGCCGCAAAAGTTTCAATGTAGCGCTCTGGTTGAACAATCATTAAATGGACGTCCAGGGGTTTTTCAGCATTAATAGCAATGGATTTAAGGACTGGCATACCAAAAGATATATTAGGAACAAATACCCCGTCCATTACGTCAATATGGAACCAATCCGCCTCACTGGAATTGACCATCTTGCAGTCGCGTTCTAGATTTCCAAAATCTGCTGCTAAAAGCGAGGGAGCAATGATGGTTGCCATAATGAATAATTCAATTTAACCCAAGTAAGTTTTTAAAATTTTACTTCGAGAGGTATGTTTTAGCCTTCTGATGGCTTTTTCTTTGATTTGCCTTACTCTTTCACGAGTCAGATCAAAAGTTTCTCCTATTTCCTCCAAAGTCATGGCGTGTTGGTTGCCTAAACCAAAATACAAGCGAACCACATCTGCCTCTCTTGGTGTCAATGTTTCAAGGGCTCTTTCGATCTCAGTTCTTAAGGATTCGTGTAAAAGTGTTTTGTCAGGGTTAGGTGATTCACCACTATTTAATACATCGTAAAGGTTAGAGTCCTCTCCTTCTACTAAAGGAGCATCCATAGAGACATGTCTACCCGAGTTTTTTAGGGACTCTTTCACGTCATTGATGGTCATATCCAACTCTTTAGCAATCTCCTCTGCAGAGGGTGCTCTCTCATGCGCTTGCTCCAAAAAAGCATAAGTTTTATTAATCTTGTTGATCGAACCAATTTTATTTAATGGCAGTCTGACAATTCTCGATTGTTCTGCTAAGGCTTGTAAAATAGACTGTCTGATCCACCAAACAGCATAAGAAATAAATTTAAATCCTCTAGTTTCATCAAAACGCTGGGCCGCTTTAATCAACCCTAAATTTCCTTCATTGATCAAATCGGGAAGGGTTAAGCCTTGGTTTTGATATTGTTTAGCAACGGAGACAACAAAACGTAAATTGGCTTTAGTCAATTTTTCCAAGGCGATCTGATCCCCCGCCTTAATTCTTTGTGCCAATTCAACCTCCTCTTCTGCAGTGATTAAATCTACTTTACCAATTTCCTGTAGATACTTATCTAAGGAGGCTGTTTCACGATTGGTTACCTGTTTTGTTATTTTAAGTTGTCTCATGGAAATGTATTAGATTACATATTATTATACGTTGAAAAGTCAAAAATGTTTCATTCAATGCACGATTTATTCATTTCTGGGTTTTTTACTCCTTTCGGGTCTTGGTAATAAGGCTTTTCTAGAAACTTTTTGTTTTCTTGTTTTGGGGTCAATTCCAAAGTATTTAACATCAAAATTGTCACCAATATTAATCTCATCAGTAACTTTATCAATCCTATCCCAAGAGACCTCCGAGATATGAAGTAATACCTCATTTCCAGGAACAAATTCAACTACTGCTCCAAAGTCTAATATTTTAACTACAGTTACATTATAAATCTCTCCGGCTGTTGGTTTGAATGTAATATTGTTGATCTTTTCGATGACAGCATCAATTTTTTCCTGATTAACACCCAAAATTTCAATTACCCCAACATCTCCTTCCTCTTCAATTACAATAGTGGTGTCAGTTTCTTTTTGCATTTCCTGAATTACTTTACCACCAGGTCCAATTACAGCACCAATGAATTCATTAGGAATGGTAAGATTTACCATTTTAGGTGCGTGTGCTTTTACACTTTCATTGGGCTGATCGATGGTTTTGATTATTTCATCAAGTATGTGTAATCGACCTTCACGGGCTTGTTTTAGGGCATTAACCAAAATTTCATAGGACAAGCCTTTGATTTTGATATCCATTTGACAAGCAGTAATACCCTCAGTTGTTCCAGTAACTTTAAAATCCATATCCCCAAGATGATCTTCATCTCCAAGAATATCACTCAAAACAGCATAACGATCACCATCAGAAATCAATCCCATAGCAATACCCGAAACCGGTCTTTTCATTTTTATTCCAGCATCCATCAAGGCCATAGTGCCAGAACAAACGGTTGCCATCGATGATGAACCATTAGATTCCAAAACCTCACTTACTACCCTGACAGTATATGGGCAATCCTCTGGAATCATACCTTTTAAACCTCTTTGGGCCAAGTTTCCATGCCCCACTTCGCGCCTGGAAGTTCCTCTAAGAGGACGGGCTTCACCAGTGCAAAAAGGTGGGAAGTTGTAGTGCAAGTAAAATCGCTCCTCACCTTCGTAAGAAGGCATGTCAATCTGGTTCGCTTCTCTTGATGTTCCCAAAGTAACTGTTGCTAAAGCTTGAGTCTCGCCGCGAGTGAATATTGAGGAGCCGTGGGTTGAAGGTAGATAATCTACTTCACACCATATCGGTCTAATTTCATCTGTTTTTCTTCCATCAAGACGTATCCCTTCACTCAAAACTAATTCTCTGACTGCTTCTTTTTGGGCTTTGCCAAAGTATTTGCTGACCAAATCACCATTTTCTTCGAGTTCTTCTTCCGAAAAAGTAGCTTTAATTTCTTCCTTTAAATCACTAAATGCAATACTGCGCTCGGCTTTACTTGTACCTTTTTTGGCAATTTCATAACACTTATGGTAAGCAGACTGATGAATTTGCTTTTGGAGGTCTTCATTCTCCTCGGTTTTCTCGTACTCGCGGACCTCTTTTTTGCCGAAAGTTTCTGCCAATTTAATTTGTGCATCAATTTGAACTTTGATAGCTTCGTGAGCAAACTTGATGGCTTCTAACATTTCTTCCTCGCTAAATTCATTCATTTCGCCCTCTACCATCATCACTGAGTCTGCAGAGGCACCCACGATCATATCAATGTCCGAAGCTTCTAATTGAGCTCGACTTGGATTGATTATAAATTTACCATCCACTCGGGCAACCCTCGCTTCGGAAATAGGACATTCAAAAGGGAAATCACTCAATTGAATGGCGGCAGATGCTGCCAATCCAGCTAGGGCGTCGGGCATAACGTTTTCATCATGAGACATCAACTGAATCATCACCTGTACCTCATTATGGTAATCTTTTGGAAACAGAGGTCGCAAAACACGGTCTACGATCCTCATGGTTAAAATTTCCCCATCGCTGGGTCTTGCTTCTCTTTTGAAAAATCCACCGGGATATCTTCCTGCGGCAGCAAATTTCTCACGATAATCTACCGTAAGAGGCAAAAAGTCTACATGGCCGGAGTTGTAATTGGAAACTACGGTACACAAAAGCATACAGTTTCCCATCTTTACTACAACTGAGCCGTGTGCCTGTTTGGCTAATTTACCAGTTTCTATGGTAATAGTCCTCCCGTCTTCAAGACGAATTTCTTGGGTAAAAGTTTTAGGTTTCATTTTTTTTTGTTGGTTGTAAATTAATTTTGTTGTGTGTTGCAGCAACCAACGAAAAACAGATTCAGTAAATAGTTAGGCTTTTAATAGAACTAAGATTATTTTCTTAACCCCAATAATTTGACGATAGATCGATAACGTTCGATATCCTTTTTTTTTAGATAATCTAAAAGGTGACGACGCTTTCCAACCAATTTAACTAAAGATCGCTCTGTATTGAAATCCTTTTGATTTTTTTTGAGATGGTTTGAAAGGTGATTGATTCTATGGGAGAAAAGGGCAATCTGGCCCTCAGCAGAGCCCGTATCTTTATCGGATTTTCCATGTTTTTTAAAAATCCCTTCTTTAACTTTTTTGTTTAAATACATGCCAATATTATTTCAATAATTTTTATGTAAAATGGTTGCAAATATAGTTGTAATAATCAGAATTACAATCTTATTGGTATAATTAATCTCTTAGAGGTTGGTTAAGTATCAAATCCAAGTATAGATTTATTTTATTTTTGAGCAGTTTTCTATGGCAAATGAAGTCTAAAAATCCTTTTTCCAACAAGAATTCGCTTTTTTGAAATCCGTGGGGAAGATCGCTTCCTGTTGTGTCCTTTACCACTCTTGGGCCTGCAAAGGCTATCAAAGCACCTGGTTCTCCAATATTAATATCTCCTAACATAGCAAAGGAGGCAGTTGTTCCACCGGTGGTAGGGTCAGTACATAGAGAAATATAGGGTAACTTGGCCTCGGCTAGTGCAGCAAGTTTTGCTGAGGTTTTTGCCATTTGCATAAGTGAATTCGCAGATTCCATCATCCTAGCACCACCAGATTTGGAAATGATAATTAAAGGTAAGTGGTGTTCTATAGCATAGTCACAAGCTCTCGCAATTTTTTCCCCCACTACAGACCCCATAGATCCGCCAATGAAAGAAAAATCCATACAAGCAACCACCAAATCCCTTCCTTTGGATTTTCCTACTGCAGTTCGTATGGCATCATTTAAGCCCGTTTTCTTTTGAGCTTCTTTTAGACGATCAACATATTTTTTGGAGTCTTTAAAACCTATAAAGTCTTTCGGTTTTATTTTTTTATCCAATTCCTTGAAATGGTTTTCATCAAATAAAATCTCAAAATACTCCTTGCTACCGATGTGAACGTGATAGTCGTCTTCGGGTGAAACATAAAAATTCGAAGCCAACTCCTGTGTTTCGATAATCTTCCCAGTAGGGGTTTTATACCAAAGTCCTTTAGGAATATCTTTTTTCTCCTCTGTTTTGGTCTGAATACCTTTTTCACTTCTTTTAAACCAGCTCATATGGGGAGCAATTTAATTACTTCTAATTTAATCAATCTAGGGTGTTGACATTATTTAAATCTTCAAAAGCTTTTACAAGTCGTCTTTTAAAGGTTTCCTCTCCTTTTCTGAGCCATTTTCTGGGGTCGTAATATTTTTTATTGGGAGAGTCCTTGCCATCGGGATTCCCAATTTGTGTTCTTAAATAATCTATATTGTCTACCATGTAGTTGCGAATACCCTCGGTAAAGGCAAACTGTAAGTCAGTATCAATATTCATTTTGATAACTCCATAGCCAATAGCTTCGGTAATCTCCTGAAGAGACGATCCCGATCCTCCATGGAAAACAAAATTTACAGTATTTTCTGGTACCCCAAATTTTTCGGAGACAAATTCTTGAGAATTTTTTAAAATTTTTGGTGTCAATTTTACATTTCCTGGTTTGTATACACCATGAACATTGCCAAAAGCAGCGGCTACGGTAAATCGGGGGCTTATTTTACTCAACTCTTCATAAGCGTAAGCCACCTCTGCTGGCTGAGTGTATAATTTGGAAATATCAATATCAGTGTTATCAACACCATCTTCTTCACCTCCTGTGACACCCAGTTCAATTTCAAGAGTCATTCCCATTTTTTCCATTCGGGCAAGATAATTTTTGCAAATTTCTATGTTTTCTTCAATTGGTTCCTCTGACAGGTCAATCATATGTGAACTGTATAGGGGTTTTCCTGTTTGTTTATAAAAAATTTCTCCAGCATCCAAAAGACCGTCTATCCATGGCAATAAATTTTTTGCACAATGGTCGGTGTGCAATATGACGGTCGCTCCATAGTGTTTTGCCAACTCATGAACGTGTTTGGCTCCAGATATAGCTCCAGCTATAGCAGCTCTTTGATTTTCGTTAGACAGGCCTTTACCAGCCATAAACTGAGACCCCCCATTTGAAAATTGAATGATCACGGGACTGTTCAATTCAGCAGCAGTTTCAATGACTGCATTAGTTGAGTTACTCCCTACTACGTTGACCGCTGGAAGGGCAAAAGCTTTTTGTTTGGCAAATTGAAATAAATCTTGTACTACACTTCCTGTCAGTACACCACTAGGAAAGTTATGGTTCATTAATAATTGGTTTACAGCTGTAAAATTATCAAACTTTTTTATTTTAAAATGGATAATTTATACCAATATTGAAAACGGCATTTTTAATGGCATAATCTACTTGCCATCTGGAGGATTGAGGAAGTGATGGATTATATGTTTTGAAGCCGGTATCCAGTCGAAAGACAAAAAAATTGAAGTCATAACGTAACCCAAAACCCGAACCAATGGCAATTTCACTTAAATCTTTTAAACCTTCAAAACGGTATGCAGGATCAGTTACATTGTCAAGAACGTTCCAAATATTTCCAGCATCTACAAAAAAAGCACCATTTATTTTACCAGTCAGTGGAAAACGATATTCTAAATTTAAAGTTAGTTTTAAATTAGCTTCATTAAATTCGTTAAGATTATTACTACTTCCAGGACCTAATTTATATGCCCGCCATCCTCGATTGTCATTTGATCCGCCAGAAAAATAAGATCTTGTAAATGGAATGCTGTTTGCATTTCCAAAAGGAATGGCAATACCACCAAAGGCTCTAAATGCCAGTACGCTCTTGGCGTATATTTGCCAGTGCTTGATATAATTCAATTCTGTTTTGAAGTATTGTGATGGAGTAACACCAGCAATTTCGAATTGATCGTTTTCGTTTCTTTTAGTTCCAGTAGATTTTATTATTTCATTGAGCAAAGTTCCAACTAAACTGAGTTTCCACTGCAGTTGAAAAAAAGATTCATCGAGAATGTTTTGTTGACTATTATAGTTTAATATAAAGGAGGAGCCAAAAATCAGGTTGTTGTTGGTCAATCGCGTTTGTCTCTCTCTAATTAAGTTTACATCTTGGTATTTGATGTGATCGTTAGGCAGGGAGGTTTGAAAGTTTTGTACTTCGGTTATGAAGTTGTCTGCACCTTCAGGAATTGTCAAATTACCATTAGGGTCAATGTTTTTTGGATTGGTATTATAGGATTTCGAGATTTCGTTGAGTTTATCATATGAATTTCTGTAAACATTAAAATAATTATTGATGTTTTGGTTGTTAATAAATTCTAGATCTATGATTTTGAGATTTAGTTTAGCATATGAATTGGGTTGCCAATTAAATTGATAACTAGCGCCAAAATATTGCTTATCCAATCCGATGTTTTGTTGAAGTGTTGCACTAAAAGTGACATCGGTAGAGGGATTAGTGGTTTTGGGAATGATTAGGTCTAAATTCAAGGGAAACAAAATTCTGGGGAATCTCAACTTAATGTCAGCTCCCAACTCGAAGAGGTTGAATAACTGTTTATCAATAGAGGCTATATCACTAGATGAACCAAAAGTATTTTTAACCCCTATTTCAAGAATTTCTGCCCCCCTAAAGATATTTCTGATGCCAAAAGAGCTCCCTATCGAAAAACCAAAATCTTGTATGTTTGAATGCGAAAGATCAAGATCGAAACCCATAGAAAAACGCTCTTTTGGATTTAAAAAAATATTGGCTACAAGGTCGGTATGCTTTCTATCTATTTGGTCATAGGTAATACTCGGGTATTTAAAATTTCTCAAGTTGGAAATATATCGATAGGTTTGAGTCCTTTCTAAATCACTATAAGCTTTATCTTTTTGGATGAAAATAACCTCTTCCAAAGCTTTCGGCTTGTATTTTAATTTTCCTTTAAAATATAAAGTAAAATCATTGTGATTGATACTGTCACTGTAACTGGACAATTGTCCTAGCTGACCCGGAGTGTCAACATAGATTTTGATTTTCGAGACCTTATGAATTTGATAAGGAACATTTTTCAGACTATCATTTTCTCTTTTTTGTAGATCAGCGATTTCAACTACAACAGGGATTTTGGTGTCTGTACCACTACTGTCAATTGCTGCTGTGAACTGTATGCTGTTTTGCTGAAAATTGTAAACACCGTTATTTCTAAAAAAGTTGATTAACCTCGTTCGTTCAGCTTCAAACCTATCAATCTCAAATGGATTTCCCTTTTGAATCAGGGACTTCGCCATCGATAATTCATACAAAGAATCCAATGCCCGGGAATTTATTTTTTTACTTACTGAATCAATAGTGTATTGTTCTCCCGTTTCGATAAAATATTGAACCGTAGATTTATTTTCTGTTTCCAATATTGTTTTTGAGATAACCTCTGTGTCAAAATAGCCTTGATTTTTGTAAAATTGTTTTAAACGATTAACACTTTTTTGGGAGGAAACAGTGTCCAAAAAAACTGGGGCTTCTCCATTTTCTTTTAGCCAATTGTTGAAGCCAGATTTGTATCTCCTTAACTCCTTAACCTGTTTTGGAGAAAGCCAATTATCCAAGCGCTTTTTTCTATTTTCTTTTCTGTTCAACCAATCATTGAAAACAGAATCAGAGTTTGATACTGACAAATTGTAAAGATTTCTTTTAAAAGGAATTCCAAAGACTTTTTTGTTGGGCTGGTCAACCAACAAAAATTTTATTGGATCATTTATTAATTCTTGATTATTTTTGATTAATATGTTTTTCTCAAGCAAGTATTGATTACTCATATTTTTTTTGGTAATACCGCACCCATAGAGTGTAATCAACAAAATAAAGATTATCGTTAACTTTGACGGTACAATGTTTCCCATGGGAAGAATATTCGTTAAAATTACGTTTTTTGGATGTTAAGCAAAAATCGACTGAAACTTATCCGTAAATTATCCCAAAAAAAATTCAGACAAGAAAATAATTTGTTTGTCGCAGAAGGGGAAAAAGTGGTCTATGAATTATTAGATTCAGGTTGGAGAGTCAATGAAATTTATACCACTAATCCACTACAAAATATTCCTCATACCATGGTAGACCGGTCTGAGCTTAAAAAAATATCAAATTTTTCTTCAGTTACTACGATAATTGGAGTTTTTCACCTGCCTAAATATCAATTTTCATATATAAATAATGGGTTTTCTATAGCATTAGACAGTATTGCAGATCCCGGAAATTTGGGAACCATCATAAGACTCTGTGACTGGTTTGGGATCCAAAACCTTTTTTGCAGTCCCAATACGGTAGATTGTTTCAATCCTAAGGTGGTACAATCCACCATGGGATCTATTTCGAGGGTTCAGTGCCACTATGTTGATCTATTTACCTTAATTGATAAATGTGAGACCAAAGTTTACGCCACTACTCTAGATGGAAATTCTGTTTATAGAGAACCTTTTCCTACTGATGGACTTTTGATAATGGGAAGTGAATCTCACGGCATAAATGATGAATTATTAGCTAAGATCAAAAATCGAATAACCATACCTGCTCATTCAAGGAATCGAGGTGCTGAAAGCCTTAATGTTGCAACTGCTACAGCTATTTTGTTGAGTGAAATCTTTCGTTCCAGAGTCTTCTAAATTACTCGAAAGTTAAGTTTATCGCAAACCCTCGACTGACCATTTTAGTTATACCTCCTGTCCAAGGACTATCTGATTTGGGGATAACGTTGTCAGGAATCAATTCATTTTGCATAGAAAATATACCTCTTATTGATGGTGAGAATTTAAAGTAGAACAAATAAAAGTCAAATCCCAATCCAATTTCATAATTAATATTCTGAGACTCGGTTCTGAAAACATTACTATAGTTATCGTCAATGTTTTTGTGATTACTCGACAGATTGAAATCCTTAGAAATTCCTGCCAAAACAAATGGTCTGAAGTTGTTGATGCGTTCTGCACTGAATTTGACAATCAATGGAAGGTGAATATAAGTCGATTTAACCTCTCTCAAACGATCTGATTCATCAGTTAAAAGAGGATGTTCAAATATTAGATCCCTTTTCGAATAATACAAACCTGGTTCAATCCTGATATTGATGTATTTATTAACTCTTAAGTCGCCAATCAATCCAACATTAAATCCTGATTTAGATTGAACTTCAACATCTTTAAATTTGTCAGCATAATAATCCTTTTGATAAGAAAACTTAAAGTCATATGAGTTGATCCCCACAAAATACCCGTAATGCAGTAAACGATCATCAAAAGTAGGGATATTGATTATTTTTTCTCTTACTGTTGGATATTGAGCAATGACGTAATTACTTACCAAAAAGAAAAAGGCAACTGTAAAAAAAAGAATTTTAATATGTTGGTTTTTGTGCACGATAAATAGAAGCTACTCCTAAGGTTTGGGGAATATCATCTATGTCTATAAACCCATTTTTCGCTAAAATATTGTTGAAAGCTTTGCCAAAAGGAAATGCCTTCGCAGAATCAGACAAATATTGATATGCAGATATGTCTTTTGAAAAAAACCAACCCAAAATGGGTATTACAAAATGGGTATATAACTTGTAAAGCTGAAACATTGGGAATTTCTGGGGAACTGCAGTTTCAAGTATGATCAGATCTCCGCCTGGGCGAAGTACTCTAAGAATCTCTGAAAGCCCTTTGTCCAAGTTTTCAAAATTTCTAACACCAAAGGCTACAGTAACAGCATCAAAATAGTTCGCAGGATAAGCGATTTTTTCGCTATCGCCAATTTCCATTTTTATTTTTACATCCCAACGACTTTTTGTCACTTTTTTTCTACCAATGTCCAACATACCTTTGGAAATATCAATTCCAATTATTTCTGTGGCCTGAGTTTTGGCAAGAGCAAAGACTAAATCTCCTGTGCCTGTAGCCACATCCAAAATTTTTTTAGGCTTTTTGGGCAGGAGTAAAGCCACTACGTTTTTTCTCCACTTTATGTCAATCCCAAATGAAATAATTCGATTCATTAAATCGTAACTAGGAGAAATTCCGTCAAACATTTGACGTACTTGATTTTTTTTTGATTTTTTTTTGTCTTTGTAGGGGACCACCTGTTTCCTGGTCATGTGCAAATATATAATAAATGCAATCTATTGTGATTTGTCTATTTAGATTTAAGTTATCGAAGTGATTTTTAATAATAAATTTAAGTCTTTAAGTATTGTATTTAAATCCCTCTATGAGGGTTTCATCAAATTAAAAAAACGAGCCCGATGGTTTTCTTATATTTGCATTAAGTTTTCGAACTTGTATTATGAAAATAATAATCGCAGGAGCCGGAGAGGTGGGTTTCCATTTGGCAAAACTGCTTTCCTATGAATCTCTTGACATCACTTTGATCGATCTTGAGCGTGATCGATTAAATTACGCCGAAGGGCATTTAGACATTAAAACCCTTAGGGGAAACGCCTGCTCTTTAAATGTTCTAAAGGAATCCAATGCTGCTGATTCAGATCTACTCATTGCTGTTACAGGTTCAGAATCAGTGAATATTACTGTTTGTGCTTTGGCTAAACAGTTGGGTTCCAATAGAACCATTGCCCGTATCTCAAATATTGAATTTACTAATACTAATGAATCAATTAGCTTTCAGGATATTGGGGTGGACGAATTGATTTCTCCCGAAAAACTTGCCGCAGATGAAATTCAGCAACTGCTAGATCAATCAGCTTTCAGTAACAGTTATGAATTTGAGGAGGGTGCCTTGACGATGATTGGAACCCAGTTGGGCACAAATGTTCCATTTGTCGGAAAAACAGTAAAGGAGGCAGCCTCAATTTTTCCCGATGTTCATTTTATGCCCATTGCTGTGCAACGCAAAGGAACTCAGTTTACACTAATTCCCCGGGGTGACACTGTTTTTGAAGTTGGAGACACTGTTTTTTTTATCACCTTAAAAGAAGGAGTTGAGGAAATTCAGAAACTTTCAGGTAAGAGTAATAAACCTATAAAAAACGTAATGATTCTTGGGGGTAGTAGAATTGGTGTTAATACTGCTAGAGAACTTTGTGAAAAAAAATTCAGTGTGATATTACTGGAACAAAACAAACTCAAAGCAATGGAAATCACTGAGGAATTACCGGATTTGATGGTCATCCACGGTGACGGAAGAAGTTCTGAGTTATTAGAAGAGGAGTCCATTGAATCAATGGATGCATTTATCTCGGTCACCGAAAATTCAGAAACTAATATAATGTCCTGCCTAATGGCAAGCTCTAAGGGAGTAGAAAAAACCATTGCTTTGGTTGAAAATATGGATTATTTTCATTTGTCACAAGCTATTGGGATTGATACACTCATCAATAAAAAATTACTTACTGCAAATACCATTTTCAGATACATTAGAAGGGGAGAAGTTGTTGATATGACTACCCTAAATAATCTCAATGCAGAAATTTTAGAATTTGTTGTCAACCCCGAATCCAAGGTAGCAAATTTCAAAATCAAAGATTTAGATTTTCCAAGATTGGCGACTATTGGAGGAGTCATAAGGGATGGTCTGGGTATTATTGCCTTAGGGGATTATACTATCATGCCAGGTGATCGCGTTGTTGTGTGTGCTATGCCTAGGGCAATCAAACGGGTTGAAAGTTTATTTTTATAAAGTAATACATGTCCAAATTCAACTATAAAGTAATCCTATATATCATAGGTATTCTTTTACTTTTTAATGGAGGCTTGATGTTATTGGCCACCTTGGCCAGTTGGATTATGAAAGATGGTGTGACTTATGAAATGACCATCTCGGCTTTTTTCGTTATGACCATAGGAGGGTTTATGATGTTATTATCCAGAAACCATGAACCCCATATTCAGAAAAGAGAGGGGTATATAATTGTGACCTTTGGTTGGGTTTTGATGACGGTAACGGGTATGACTCCGTTTATTATTACCGATTCTATTCAGGATATGCCCTCTATTTTTTTTGAAACAATGTCGGGCTATACTGCCACAGGATCTACCATTTTGAAAGACATAGAATCTTTGCCCGCAGGCATTCTTTTTTGGCGGAGTATGACCCACTGGATAGGTGGAATGGGAATAATAGTCTTAGCCATAGCTATCTTGCCTCTACTAGGTATAGGTGGAATGCAGCATAAAATTCGACTCTACTAATCGTCCCATCTAAATCCGATACTAAAGTGGAAA
>JAYPMF010000005.1:31877-34789 GCA_038129785.1 Flavobacteriaceae bacterium | reverse complement strand
ATGAGATCATTTCTCAAGCCTCTATAAGTGTTTCTGGAGATGTTTCAGATGCTGCCATGACAGTTTCTGCTTCAACAGACTCTAAAACCTGGAGGTATATGTGGGATGTGCCCTCAGGTATCAGTAGTGATGTTCTCATTTCTGTTATTGGTTCTGACATAGCAGGTAATAGCTCGCAAGATTCTCAAACATTATCATTTACCATTGATAATCAAGGTCCTCAAATTATAAGCACTGAAATTGATGATGATAATAGCCTTATAACTGTGGTGTTCTCTGAACCAACTTATTATGCCTACAGCTCTAGTGACACTACAGAGTTCTTCTCAATTAACACCTTTGGAGGTGGCGGAGACTTCTTCGCTAGAGCAAATCTAGAAAGTGTAAATCAGGTTGATGACACCACATTTGAACTTGGAATTTCTTTAAATGGAGTTCCAACGGGTCAGGAATTAGTTACTGTTACACCACTTAGCGACTCAAAACTGAAAGATTTTGTTGGAAACTATGCTACCTCACAACAGTCATCCAATACCGTTAATTTGAATAATCAGCCTCCATATATTGTTTCAATGAGTATCTCTGAGGATAATAATTTAGTTACGGTTCAGTTTAGCGAATCCATTCAAGCTCTCGAGTCTAATGTATTACCTACAAGTGGATTTAAATTTTCTGTAAGTGGTGGGACAGCTGAGTTAACCTCTGAATCCCCACTGGCAGTTACTCAATCAATCAACCAACAGCTCGGAGTTTTAGTCTATGAAATGACATTGTTATATTCAACTGAAGCTGAGGGAGGAGAAATCCTAACATTAAGTGAAGTAGTATCAAATACAATATTTGATTTAACTGGCGCTCCACTTGTTATTGATTCAGACACAACGTCAAACTCAGTTGTGCTAAATGATAGATTAGCTCCAGTCATAGATACAATAACTTTTGTCGGATCAGATACTTTAGAATTAACTTTTAGTGAACCTGTGTATGGATCGGCATCCGTGAGCAGCTCATTAACTGATAATAACTTTAGCGTTAGCCTATCTGGTCAAGGATCTGCAACTCTGACTTCCAATTCTCCTGAAAATGTATCTGTAATATCTGCATCTAAACTAATGCTTACCATGGCAGTAACGGGTACAGCTTCCGAAAATCAAATTGTAGAGATAAGTATTTCTAATGTATTTGATGGTAATGGAAATGAACTAGACAGTGTATCATCTGTTGTTACGATTCCTTTTGTGTTTGATGATGATGGTGATGGCGTTTCAGATGTATTTGACGCATGTCCAGATACACCTGAGGGAGAGCAGGTAAACCAATTTGGTTGTTCTGCAGATCAAAGGGATCTTGATCGTGACGGTGTTGATAACGTAGATGATATTTGCCCCAATACACCACCAGGAGTTGAAGTTGATGAACAGGGTTGTGCTGCAAACCAGGTAGATTCTGATCAGGATGGTATTCCAGATGTAAGAGACAATTGTATTGACACTATTAATCCTTTACAAAAAGATTATGATGGTGATGGTGTCGGAGATAAATGTGATCCCGATCCCATCCTTGGATTTACTCCACCAATTGTGCGTGAAGACGCTATTGTAGGAACATTAGTTTCAACAATTCAAACAAGATTAATAAATGAGGAGGATGAGGTTTCTTTCAGTATTGAGGATGAGGATAATGTATTCGGAATTCAGGGTAATCAAATAGTTGTTACTGGAGAGCTTGATTATGAATACAAACAAATATATGTTGTAAAAATTATCGCCACCACAACTTCAGGTGGTAGAACAGAAGAATTACTTCCCATTTCAATACTTGATGTAGAAAATGCATTCTTTAGAGCAAGATTTTTTATCGCAGTATTTGATTTATTAAACCAATTAGCAGGTGGAAATTCAGGTAGAGTAACTGCCGACCATATTGAGGAGTTTATTTCTCAAAGCACCCAAAGATACTATAATCCGTTCAATAGGGGTGTTGGAAAATGGAAGGTAAGAAAGTCTATTAGCGGAGGAAAAGATAAAAAACTGTTTACAATCAAGGAGACTAATACAGGTGCAAGAAGAGATGGTCATGGTGATGAAGATGAAATGGAGGTCGTAGGTGTACTTGCATTTATTAATCCTCCAGATTTCAATAATCCTCAAGATCACAATAAGGACAATATCTATGAGGTTGAGGTTCAATTCACCAACATGGAAGATGGTGCTCCAGAGATACCGGTTCCTGTTACCCAAAATCAACTCCAAGTAGCTGAGGGTACTAGTGAAGTAATTGAATTACAATCTCGACCTGCCCTGGCAACTGATGATACTGACGGTGATGGAGTTCCAGATATTCAAGATAATAGTCCAAATGTTGCAAATCCTGATCAATCAGATTCAGATGGAGATGGAGTTGGAGATGTTACAGACGATTCTGATCATGATGGAGTATGGAACCCTCTTGATCAGTGTCCAGATACGCCATATGGTTCATTTGTTGACCTGCAGGGTTGTGAACTATTCCATCTACCTCCGAGTAATTTCCTTATATCAAAATCAGAGGGCTGTTTAGGTCAAAATTCAATTTTAATGCAATTTGAAACTTCTAATCCTTATAATATTAGTGTTACTGGAAGTACTAACTACAGCGAAACCTATACTGGATTTAGATGGCGACTAGATAACCTATCCCAAGGTGTTTATAATGTTTGTGTAACAGTAGATGGTGTTGATCCATCTGATTTTGAGCGTTGTTTTGAGGTGACAATTAATGATCCTGAACCTCTTACTGTTTTCTCATCTCTGAATGATAATAGAGATATTGTAAACCTTGAACTAAATGGATCAGACACCTACAATATTACTGTAAATGGAGTGACATCAAGATCATCCGCTGCTAGGACAAGTATTTCTCTTAGAAAAGGA
>JAYPMF010000005.1:6377-31867 GCA_038129785.1 Flavobacteriaceae bacterium | reverse complement strand
CCCAGGCAAAGAAATCTATAGCTGGATTCAAACTTAGAAAAGGATTGAATATTGTTCAGGTTTCTACTGACAAAGATTGTCAGGGTGAGTTTGAAGAAAAATATTTTGTTTCAGAGGATGTTGCATATTCACCAAACCCATTTAACGATAATCTTAATATTTTTGTTGGTGGTAAGGATACAGATATTAGAATTGATATTTTCACTGCAGAGGGTAGACTAGTTAGTAGTGGTATTTATCAGTTAAATGAAACTGATAGAAGTGTAAGAATTCCTACATCACACTTTGTTATTGGAAGTTATCTTGTAAAAGTAAGCTCCACGACTGTTGATCAATCATTTGTAACAATTAAGAAATAACAGCATGAGACTATATATTTTTTACTTCATGATTTTATTCTTTTTGTCCTGTTCAAAAGATGGGACTACTGAGCCTACTCCTGATAATCCAGCAGCTTTTGAACTAATTTATCCCGCAAATGGCGAAACCTGCTTAGATGGAACTGATCAAAGTGATGATCAAGCATCTGTGCTTTTTAGATGGAGATCTAGTTTAAATGCGACTTCGTATTCAATTGAAATTGAAAATCTAACTACAGGTCAAAAAGTAAATTCCAATACAAGTGCAAATAGTATTAATCAAAACCTTACTAAATCTCAGCCCTATGCATGGTCAGTTACAGCCTCCGGTGCTCCGGGCAGTACTCCCTCTAAAAGTCAGAAGTGGTCTTTTTATCTATCAGGGGAAGATCAAGTAAGCTATGGTCCATTTCCTCCGGAACTTGTATCCCCTAGACCATCAGCTACTGTAACTGTTAATAGCGAAGGTCAGATTTCACTTTCATGGACAGGTCCAGATGAGGATAATAATATAACTGGATTTGAAATATATCTAGACACTGCTGATGCTTCCGCTTTAATTAATACGGTTGATGCTCAAACATCACAACTGCTTGTAAATGTTGAAACTGATCAAACTTATTTTTGGAAAGTAATTGCACTAGGTACTAATGGTTTTAAATCCTCTTCAGGAGTTTATGCATTTATTGTAAGATAGTAGAAAGAAAATAATTATTTAAAGTTCAAGAACCTTCTTGAAACCAACTTCAAGCTCCAATAGTTATTAAAAGAGTATAATATTTTTTAGCAAACTCAGTTGTTAATTATAGATGCTATTAGATCTATCTTAGAGTTATGCTATTTTACTATAATTGAATTTTTATAAAACTATTTTTTATTTTACTTGTATCAATTAATCCCAAAAATCATATTTTTAGTAAATAAAAAAATCTGAAAAATGAATAAGCCAAACCCGAATCCACTATCCAGTATGGACGATTGGGAAGAAGATTTACTTAAAAGGTATCCTGATCCTGAAATGACAAAAGAAAAAAAGGAATACATAAACTATAAAGATTCCGATCGCGAAGATACTGTAAGAGAATTCTATAAACTGAATCATCAATACCAAACCTATGATTTTGTTACCTCTAAAGAGAAGGAATTTTTAGTTTTTAACAAGCGAGAAATGTCTATTTGGGAAGCTTTGGACTATTTGAATACTTTAGTAGATGACAGCGATCCAGACATCGAGCTAGATCAATTACAGCATCTTCTCCAGACCTCTGAAGCCATTCGTAAAGATGGCCACCCTGATTGGTTTGTACTCACTGGACTACTTCACGACTTAGGAAAAGTACTCTGCCTATTCGGAGAGCCACAATGGGCTGTAGTGGGTGACACCTTCCCTGTTGGTTGCAGTTTTTCAGAAAAAATTGTTTATCCTCAATTTTTCAACTCTAATCCAGATTTCAGCGATGATCGTTATAGCTCTAAACTAGGAGTATATTCACAGAACTGTGGATTAGAGAATGTGAAAATGAGTTGGGGACATGACGAATACCTATATCAGATTCTCAAGGACTACCTACCCAAACCTGCATTGTATATGATCAGGTACCACTCCTTCTATGCTCAACATCGTGAGGGAGCCTACGATCACTTGATGAGCGAGGAAGATCATGAATATTTTAATTGGGTTAAACTTTTTAACCCCTATGACCTCTACTCAAAAGCACCTGTTCCACCTGACGTTGAGGCCCTAAAACCCTATTATCAAGATTTGATTACCAAATACCTGCCCGAAAAACTGTCTTTCTAAAGACAGGAAAACACCCTTAGGTCGATGGTCAACTTTGGTATTGTAGGTTTAGGAAGAATAGGTAAAGTCCATTTGTCAAATGTACAGCGATACTTTGCTAATGCAAGGGTTGTTGCAGCTTGCTCTAATGAAAACAAACACCAAGAATTTCTTAAGGAGCACGGAGTAAACTTATATTTTGACTCCTTAGAATTAATGCTTAAAACTCCAGAGATAGACGCAGTGATCATTGCATCCCCCACCTCATTTCATTTTGAACACATTCATCAAGTCGCTCAAGCCAAAAAGCATATATTCTGTGAAAAACCAATTGACTTGTCCCTCGAAAAAGTTATAAATATTAAAGAAACTATTGATTCAGCTGGAATTCATTTCATGTTAGGATTCAACAGAAGATTCGACCCCCACATTAAAAAACTCAAAAAAGCCTTGGATCAAGATCAGGCTGGTCGTCCTAGAATACTTAAAATCACAAGTAGAGATCCTGAACCTCCACCTTTAAAATTCATACAACATTCAGGAGGTCTTTTTTTGGACATGACCATTCACGACTTTGATATTGCTCGATTTTTAGTTGATGATGAAGTAGTTCAGGTGATGGCATATGGAACTGTATTTGGAAATTTAAACTTGGAAACCTTAGATGACATTGACACTGCTGTGGTCACATTAATTTTTAAAAATGGATGTATGGTTCAGATCGACAACAGTCGATACTGTCCATATGGCTACGACCAACGTATTGAAGTTTTTGGAGAAAAAGGAAAAATAGCTACGCAAAATATCCTTGAAGATGCTATTCAAACTAGCAATTCATCAGGTCATCATACAGCCAGAGCTCAATATTTTTTCATTCAACGTTATGCTGAATCCTATCGAAATGCTATGTTCCATTTTGTTCAAACATTAGAGAATGGACAATCCACTAACCCCGGTGCTGATGATAGTCTTGCCGCTATGACCATTGCCTTGGCTGCCAAACAATCAATAAGGGAAAATCGACCTATTTCATTGTCTACTCGATCATAAATAAATCACGTGCAATTATTTTTAACTTTTTTGGCTTACACTCTTTTTGTAGCAGGTTACTCATGGTTCAAACTTCGTAAAGAAAAACTAAGCTCCCAAGAAGGCTATTTCCTAGGTGGTAGAAGCCTTACGGGAATCGTCATTGCAGGTTCCATGTTATTGACCAATATTTCAACTGAACATCTGATTGGAATGAATGGCTCTTCCTATAAAAATGGATTTGTCATTATTGCCTGGGAAGTCACCTCTGCCCTAGCCTTGATTCTTACAGCTGTCTATTTTGTCCCTAAATACCTCAAAATGGGATTAACGACAATTCCCCAATTTTTGGAAAATAGATTTGATGGATTTACGCGCGCCTTGGTCGCTTTTTTCTTGATGATATCTTTCATCGTAACCCTTTTACCAATTGTATTGTATACAGGAGCAATAAATTTAGAAAGTATCTTTAATATATCAGAACTGTTAGAGGTCTCGCAAGTCCAGGGAATGAATTACACCATTTGGGCGATTGGACTGATTGGTTCTTTATATGCTATTTTTGGTGGACTCAAAGCAGTAGCAGTATCTGATACCCTCAACGGTTATGGCCTATTAATAGGAGGGTTAGCAATTCCCTTTTTGGCACTAATAAGTATTGGCGAAGGAAATCCACTTGAAGGTCTTTTGAGTGTATATAATAACTCGCCTGAAAAATTTAACGTCATTGGTGCAGAAGATTCAGTTATGCCATTTGAAGTATTATTTACTGGTCTAATTATCAATCAAATATACTTTTGGTGTATGAACCAAATGATCATACAAAGAGCATTAGGAGCCAAAAATCTTAAAGAGGCCCAAAAGGGATTATTACTTACAGGACTTCTCAAAATATTGGTACCTCTAATCATTATACTGCCAGGGGTTATAGGATATTACTATTATGGAGATCTTTTCTACGATCAACAAGATAATATCTACCCTGAATTGATCAAAAAGGTTTTACCTCCTGGTTTTGTGGGTCTGTTTGCTGCTGTGGTAATGGGAGCGGTATTGAGTACTTTCAATAGTGTATTAAACAGTGCAGCTACTATTTTCAGTATTGATATTTATCAAAGACATCTGAATCCTAAAGTCAGTGATATAGGACTGGTAAAAATTGGTAAATTCACTTCAGCGATTTTGGCTCTTTTTGCCATTACTGTGGCTCCATTAGTTGCTAACGCTCCTGATGGGCTATATCAATTGTTGCAACAACTCAATGGAATATTCTTTATTCCCATTGCCTCTATTATGTTAGCCGGTTTTTTCCTTCCTAAAATCTCTGCTCTATCCGCTAAAGTCGCTTTATTCGTGGGATTGGCATTCTATGTTTGCTGCAGCTTTATATTCAAAGTTGACCTACATTTTGTTCACGTGTGGGGTATAGAATTTATAATTAATATGACTGTGATGATGGGCATTTCCTACTTTATCCCAAAAGAGAAACCCTTCCAAATCAAAGACCTAAACATTGTAGAAATGAAGGGGTGGAAATACACCAAAAGTTTTTCTATATTTTTAGTCATATCGACCATAATGATTTACATTTTGATGGGAAATTTAAACTGATATTTATACATTACAGGTTATTAGACGTAATCGAGATTTTGTTTGGGTAAATTGGTGGAAATTTATAAATTTTAAAATCAAGGTTATTAGTATATATTGTATAAGCATTATGCAACATGCCAAAAATCAATTACGTTAGTCCTTATTTTTTCGCGAAGTTATCTTTTAACTTAAATTAAAAAATCCTAAATATGCTCTCTTCCAAAATTTAAATTATTTCCTATGAGAAATCAATCATCTTCTGTTTATCTATTCCTAACCCTAATTTTTATATCTTTTTTTTCCTGTGATCTTTCTGTGAAAGATTCAGACAATATACTTTTAAAACCCTGGATTGGACCGTTTGAGGGGGTTCCCGCTTTTGATTTGGTTGAGGTTAAAGATGTTGAAGAGGCAATGCTTACTGCCATGTCAGCACATTTAGAAGAAATCGAAATAATTGCCAATGACATGACCCCGCCTACATTTGAAAACACCATCGTTGCCATGGAACGTAGTGGAACTGAATTGGAAAGAGCTTATGCTTATTATGGGGTATTATCAAGAAATGAATCCAGTCCTGAATTCAGGGCAATTCAAAAAAAATTAGCTCCTGATTTTGCAGATTATCGTTCTAAAATCACTCAAAATGAGAGGCTATTCAAAAGGATCGCTACCATTTATGAAAATTCAAAAAAAGATTCATTGGAAGCCGATCAGCAACGTCTTTTGGAATGGACCTTTAAAACCTTCGAAATGAGTGGTGCAGGATTAGACAAAGAAAAAAAAATTCGATATGCCGAAATCAACAAAAAATTATCTCAGCTATATACTTCATTTTCTGACAATGTACTCCATGATGAAGAAAACTACATCACTTATCTGACTGAAGACCAACTGGGGGGGCTTCCGGAGGATTTTGTCAAATCCTCTGCCCAGATAGCAAAAGATAAAGGTGAAGAGGGCAAATTTGCCATTATCAATACACGTTCCTCAATGGATCCATTTCTTACTTTTTCAAAAGAGCGCCAATTAAGAAAACAGGTTTGGGAAAATTATTATTCAAGAGGAGACAACGATGATGAGTACGACAACAAAACAATTATTGCTGAGGTATTAGAACTCAGACATGAGCGGGTTCAATTATTAGGATATGAAAATTTTGCAAAGTGGCGATTGCAAAACAGAATGGCAAAAACTCCTGAGAACGCCATAAGTCTTCTTGAGACCATTTGGCCGTTAGCCATTGAAAGAGTTTCAGAGGAGGTTGCCGATATGCAATTGATTGCCAATCAAGATAAGATCATCATAGAGCCTTGGGATTATCGCTATTATGCAGAAAAAGTACGCCAAAAAAAATATGATCTTGACTCTGATGAGGTTAAGCAATTTTTACAATTGGATAAACTAACGGATGCGATGCATTATGTTGCGAGTCGTTTGTTTTTTTATGATTTTAGCCCAGTTGCCACTGGCACAGTTCCTGTATATAATAAAGATGTAAAGGTTTGGGAAGTAAAAGATAAGAGAACTGGGAAACATATTGGTCTATGGTATTTGGATCCATTTGCCAGACAAGGGAAACGCTCCGGTGCTTGGGCCAGTACCTATAGGAGTTACAGTAATTTTGACGGTGAGAAAAATGTCCTAGCATCCAATAATTCAAATTTTGTGAAACCAGCTCCTGGAGAACCTGTATTGGTATCCTGGGACGATGCTACCACTTTCTTTCATGAATTTGGTCATGCATTACACTTTTTTGCCTCAAATGTAAGATATCCCACCCTTAATAGTGGTGTTAGGGATTATACTGAATTTCAATCTCAGCTTCTAGAGAGATGGTTGTTCACCGATGAAGTGATTAATAAGTTTTTAGTACACCATCAAACTGGGGAGCCCATTCCCAAAGATCTAATTGCAAAAATTAAAAAAGCAGCTACTTTTAATCAGGGATTTGCTACTACAGAGTATTTAGCATCTGCTTTAATGGATTTAAAACTTCATATGACCAATCCTAAAGATATCGATATGGAAAGCTTTGAACGAAAAACTCTGAAGTCTATGAAAATGCCGAAAGAATTACCCATGCGCCATCGGACTCCACATTTTAGTCATGTCTTTTCAGGAGAGGGATACGCTACTGCTTACTATGGTTATATTTGGGCAGATGTTTTAACAGCCGATGCTGCAGAGGCATTTGCGGAGGCTCCAGGAGGATTTTATGATGAACAACTAGCTAACCGATTGGTTAATTATCTATTTGCGCCAAGAAACTCATTGGAACCTGAGCTGGCCTACCGAATGTTTAGAGGACGTGATGCTCAAGTTGACGCTCTAATACGGGCAAGAGGTTTTGCAAAATCTAACCCGTAGAGGCTGAATTATTGGAAAATCTAACACTAATCGCAACCGTAACAATTGCTCATACAATAGCACTGATTAGTCCAGGACCAGATTTCATTGTCGCTTGTAGAAATGCCATTAAGTACTCCCGTAAAATTGGATTATGGACCGCAGTTGGATTTGGAGTCGGTGTATGTATACATATAAGTTACGCTTTTTTTGGTTTGACTTGGATGATCTCAAAATATGATACTTTATTTAACACAATAAAGTATCTTGGTGCTGTTTATTTGATCTATTTGGGAATTTCCTCTTTATTTTCATCGAACTCAAAAATAGAACAAGCGCAGGATGAAAACAGTCATAAAATCAAATGGTATACCGCAGTTAAAATAGGATTACTGACCAACTTAATGAACCCCAAAGCAAGCTTATTTTTTTTAAGTCTTTTTACACTCGTTGTAGGTCCAAAAATTAATCCAATGGTTATGGCTGTGCTGGCACTTATTCTTGTTAGCACAACTGTTCTTTGGTTTTCTATGGTTGTTATTTTTCTTACACATAAGAAAATGAGATATTTTTTTGAAGACAATCAAAAGGTAATAAACAGGCTTTTTGGAATGATTTTGATTTTAATTGGGATAAGAATTGGATTATTTTAAAGATCATTTGGAATTGGATTAAACCCATAAACTTTTCTTTAATCAAATTTATATTCCCAAAAATTTGAGGCAAATTCTTTTGCATAATACCAATGAATATTTCCGTAAGTTCTTTGTCCCGTCCAAGCATCGCGATCAAAGGTCAAAAGATAATATGCAGTTCCATTTTCTTTTCCAACAGGGAAAATAGCAGGCCAAATATTTTTGCCAATAGGATGCTCTGATAAGCTTAATTCTCCAATTTTTTCCATCTTCGGGTAAGATAAAATCTCCAGAGGACAAGGGGTGGGACCACGACCAATAAAAACGTACCGTTTTCCTCCGATTTTCTGAATGAGTACACCGGTACTAGAGGTGGGTTCGTAAAGTGCTATCTCCCTCCATTCACCATTCCAGTCATCAGCTTCCATCAAAATGGTTTGGTAGCCATTATCTGATTTGCATAAAGCCATACGCCACTTTCCAACGGATGAGTCCCATATTACTGAGGGATCCTCTTCATTATTTACTGAATTGTACTTTACTTTAGAAACAAGAACCTCTGATAATCCAAAACGCGGATCTTTTTTAATCTCACCTGAGTACAACATATGATCATCTCTATGAGAAACCGTAAACACTTTCCATGTTTCAGATATCCTATCATAAAATACATCTGAGGCCGCCCACTGTCTTATCAGTCCATCTCCTTTGTTAAAAACAAGTGTTCCAGAAATTTTCCACTTTTTTGATTCTAAGTCATATGAATATATTCCTTGGTAAAGCTGAGTTCCATAACCCCTTGTTGTCATGGCAACCCATATTTTGTTGTCTTTGATTATTGGAGCCCCATCTTCATAATGTAGTATTTTTGGATCAGCTTGAGCTGTCCCAGTCGTGAGGTATTGTTCTGCTTTGGAAATGACAATTCGCTCCCCAGGACCTAGGGTTGTTCCAAGGAATAATTTAAATGACTCCAAATTTTTTTTATCTCTTAATTCAAAATGTTCACTTACATCAAAAGAGCCCAAAACAGACCAGTTATTGTTTTTTATCAATAAGATATTTAAAAACTTGCCGGTTAAATGGATTCTAATGGCATTTGGTGATTTAAGGTTTTTCTCAAATAAAATTTCATTCAAGACCAGTTCTCCCTCTTTGAAAATTTCAAACACAATTTGTTTACTTTCTGAATTAAGTTGTTTTTGTGAAACAGTGAGTCGATTTAGGCTATCTTTAAAAATTGATATCGATGCTGTTGCAAAAGAAGATTTTTTCTTTTGAGCTTTAATCTCTAAATCAATCGCGGAATAATTAAAAATTTTACCTAAGTTTATGAAGCTTTGCTGGATTGATTTTTCATTATTAGAAATGAATAATGACGCGCCCTGATGACTAAAATCACACCCGGGGAATGTTTGGTGATTAAATTCGTACAATGGATTATCAATAATTTTTTTAGAAAAATCAAGCTCGCTCAAAATAACCTGAGAATTATAAAAATTTCTGGTCTGATAATCCTTGATAAAATGAAGTTCATGTGGAGGAATTGATTGTGTAAAACAATTTACCGAAACAAAAAATGAAAAGTAAATTCCAAAAGAATAGAATAGGTAAAGGTTTTTAATTTTTTTCATTTGTGTCTGAAAAGTATAATGAGAAAGCTTCAGTTTATAGAAATGAAAAAATTGGATTCATAAATGTTTAATCCTGTATTTATAGCGGTCATATAGGGTTTCATTATCAAATCCGTCGATATTTTGACTGTAATATACTGGTAATTTCACTCCCTTTTGAGTAGCTGTTTTCATGGCTTCTGTAGCCATTAAATTAACAATAAAACACCCGGCTATGGTTGAGGCAGCTCCAGTAAGTTCTCCTCCTATTTGGAGCATCCCATCTCCAGGAGGTACACAATTATCCAAAACCAGATCTGCAATTTCGTAGAGTTTTTTTTGGCCTTCGATCCGAACGGGATATTTTTTCGACTGTTCAATGGAGGTAATTGCTATCACTTTATTGCCATTGGCTTTGGCCCGCTCTGCCATTTCGATGGGCATGGCATTTCTACCGGAATTGGAAATGACCACAAAAAGATCCTCTTTCTCTATTTTATGTTGATCCCATAATACTTTCGATACCCCACTGATTCGCTCTATTTCTGCACTGCGACGGGCCCCCTCAGAGGTCATGACAATGGAGTCCAAAAAGGCATTTACGTTGGCCAACCCTCCTGCTCTGACAAAGAGTTCCAATCCAATGATATGAGAATGTCCGGTTCCGAAAGTATGGATGATACGATCCTCGATTATGGTTTTTGCCATCCATGCTATGGCCTTGGATAATACACTCTTATTGGCCTCAACAATTTGATCTAATAGTGCTGTCGAAGCTTGATGATACTCGTACATATTTTTTGTTATAAATTATTGTAAAGATATGGCCCTGCCTCCCCTACCCAAAAAATCAAAGGTTCTGAGTACAATATTTGAATTTTTGGGAATTAGAACGGGTTTGTTATACAATTTGTCATTTTGATTGGGCACTAGTCCATTGGTTGTATATCGCACCTCAAGTCCAGGGAAAAGCACCCTTACTTTGAGCATGTCATTTTCAATGATGGCTCCTGGTTTGGGGAGGTCGTATGCTATGTCACCATAGATTGAATTGAGCATGGGAAGGGATCGTTGTCCCAACATATTGGCAAATAAATTCCAATCCAAATTCATCGCCATCATTTGCTCCTCGGAATTGTTTAGGGACATCCAATGGGGACGAATAGACCAAGCCCGCTCAGAAAAAACAGGGAGATTAGGCAACAATAGTTCATCAAAAATAGAGATGGATCGAACCGTCTCTGTCCAAAGTTGACTCTGTAGCCCTAGTAAATTTGTTTTTTTATCGGTTTGAAGTTTTTCCGTTTGGGCGATGTATTTAGGAGTGATACCGTGTTTTTTATTGAGGTAATAATTTGCAAATACATTCTCCGGATCGGTTCCCCAGCAATCCCTGTAATCGACATAACCCGACCAGTTTAATCCAAAATTTTCCATATCCTTGTCATCAGTCATATCAAAATAAAAAGCAGAGGAATTACTCATCACTGTTTTAAAACCAAGGTTGGCAAATTTATAGATCATATCCTCCCGTCCCCCACCCCAACTGTTGTTCCAAACGTAAGGGATCACCTCATAATTGAAGTGTTCTGATTTAATTTGTGTTTCCTCCTGGCTTTTTTTTGAGTGGTCTAAAAGGATATCCTCCCAACCGGCCATGGTCAAGTTTCTTTTTTCTAAAATATTTTTAAGCCTTTTCAAATTATACTCATAAAGGTATTTCACATCTGAGATACCCTGTGTATTATTTGCAATAAAATCCTTACAAATGGGAGAGGCTGTCCAAACTCCATAAGGCAGTTCATCTGCTCCGATGCTGAACAAATCAATAGGGACCTCTGCATCTTTGTACATGGCTAGAATTTCATCTACTACTTTTTCATAAAAATGATAGGCACTTTCTTGACAGATACAGATGATATTGTCATTGTAATTTTGAGCAGATCTGTATTTACTTTGATCGTCCGGATCGGAGAGTTGATAGCTTTTAATCTCATCCTTATTCTCATGAACTTGCGGATTTTCATACCGCTGATCCATTGCTTTGATGGCGGCACGTGCATGAGAGGGAAAGCTGATTTGAGGCATTATTTTAATGGCGCGTTGGTGGGCAAATTTTAATAATTCAATAAACTCTATTCTTTTGAGATAGCCATTGCCGGTAATGCCTCCGTCAGCTCCGGAGCCATACATCGGTATAAGGCGATCTTTTTGTCCCGGAGAATATCCTCTTATGGCACCAATATCTGTTAACTCTGGAAGATCAGGTATTTCTATACGCCAGCCCTCATCATCTGTGAGCCTGAAATCTAAATGATTGAGTTTAAATAAACTCATTAGATCAAGAACTTCTTTAATCTTTGTGGGGCCATAAAAATTCCTTGCAACATCCAACAAAAATCCTCTGTAAGAAAACCTTGGCGAATCATTAATTTCTAACAAAGGCCACTCTAAGCCTTCCAAGTTTGAGGTAGTTATGATTTGGCGAAGTGATTGGAAACCATAAACAATACCGGAGTAGTCTGATGCTTTCAGCGTAATGATATTTTTGGCTATTGTGAGTTGATAAGCTTCGCTTTTTTGCGCCGGGTCATAACGGATCAAAAAGTTGGCATTGGAACTTTGATCCCATACGGTATTGATCTCAAAAATACTGTCCACTAAAGGGCTGAGTCGTTTGTTTTTTTGGAAAAAATGTTGATACAAAAAAAAAACCCACCACCCAAAATTATTTGTAAATGTACCAAAAAAAAAGAGATGATTGGGGGAAGGAACGATCCAGTTCAGTTCTGTTTTTTCTAATTTTTTTAATCCCTCCATGGTTGCATATCGATCCTGAGCAGTTGGAATTGATAAGTTTTCTAAACCTTTTGCTTTCACCCACTCTACATGAGTAGTTACAGCTAGAGTTTCATTATCCTGAACAATGAAAACACCAACAGGTCCCATAGCGATTCTATCCATTATGCCTTGTTGTTGTATTGAAAATTGTATACTCTTACCTAGGGGAAGACTCCACTGTTTATCAAACTTTAATACAAAATAATGGGCACCATTGATCCATTCAAAGTCTATGCCCTCCGGCAAGGATTCAACCTGAACAAAACCTTTCATCTGGTTCCAATGGAGTTCCCAGGCTCCACCTCTTAAATCCATGAAACTGTTATTCTCTATGATAATATTTACGTTCATCTTGTCATTAGTAACGTCAAATTGATCTATGGTATAGGTCATTTGAATCTTTCCATGTGTTGGTTTTTTACAACATATCAGAACAAACGATAAAAACAAAATCAAGTAAACTTTATTTTTCATAGATGGTATTTTTAAAAAAGGGACAAATCGGTTTTATTTCATATGAATTTTAAATCATTATTCAATTTTATGGGGCTTTATATAGTGGGTTGATGGCAGAAGGGATAGGTGCATCGGTTTTTTTCCACCAGTTCTTAAGTTCATTTATTAATTCCAGTTTTTTATCTACGTGGCTTTCAGCAAGGTTATTCTTCTCACCAATATCATTTTTCAGATTATAAAGTTCAATTCCATGATCTTCAAAATAGTAATGCAGTTTCCAGTCCCCTTTACGGATCAAAGAACCGGGTCGGGTTCTAAAAAGTGAGTCCCTATTTTCATTGTCTTTGATATCGTAACCCTGAAGGTAGATGGGAAAGTGCCAGAAAAAAGTTCTTTCCTGCAAAACTTGATTTTGGATCAACATAGGTAAAAGAGAGTTGCCGTCCAAATTGTTTTTCATACTATCATCCCCTGTAAGATTCATTAGGGTGGGGAAAATATCCAGATGAGAAATGGGTGTATGGGTGTTTTTCCCAGGACTAATTTTGTTTTTCCACAGAAAGAAAAAAGGCACTCTAACACCACCTTCATAGTAACTTCCTTTTCCAGCTCTCAATGGTTTTTGCATAGTGATTTTTCCGTAATAACCTCCGTTATCAGATGTAAAAATGATAAAGGTATTTTCAAAAAGTTTTTGTGCTTTGAGCTTGTCGATCAACAGTCCTATGTTACGATCAAGATTTTCAATCATAGTGGCATATCTTGGATTTTTTTGACCTTTATAGGGAGGTTTATTTTTATACTTATACAACAGGGAATCAACAGGATGAATGGGGGTATGAACTGCATACGGGGAGTAATTCAAAAAAAAGGGTCCATTGACATCGTCCAAAAACAATAAAGTTTTTTCCATAATCAGATCGGTCAAATATTCACTTTTACCTTTTTCTATTTTTATCTGATTTTTCTTGTTCCCAAAAGGTAGGTAATAACTACCAGGTGCACCCTGTTTCCCACCGGCAATATTGAAATCGAAGCCGTATTCCAAAGGGTCATCACTGAGGTGCCATTTACCAGAGTGGCAAGTTGTATAACCCTGTTTTTTTAACCTCTGGGAAAGGGTAATGAATTTTTGATCCAAAACAGTAGTATTCTTAATGGGTATTAATTTTCGGTCCGAGGCTCTTCCGCGGTCTGAATTTGCCACAGTATATATTTGATGTCGAGTAGACCATTTTCCAGAATGAATAGAGGCCCTACTGGGGGCACAATTTGATGCAGCTGCATAGCCTTGGGTAAAGACTAAGCCCTGGCTGGCCAATGCATCAATGTTTGGGGTGTAATAATATTCACTACCCATGAAACTTACATCATTCCATCCCATATCATCGATGTTGATCAAAATAATATTCGGTAGGTTTAAACCTTTATCAGCATTACAAGAAAATAAAGAAACTAACAATGATAAAGTAACTAAAATAGCAAGGATATTTAGGTTTTTTTTCACTTTTTGAACATTATTTCATTAATGTAAAAAAAATAAGTCAATGTGTTGGAAAAAAAGTTTTTATTAATTTGTTAGGATACAGCAATAAATTAATCAAATCATGAAAAAATTAAATTTGTGTTTTTTGTGGATAGGTTTTTTATTAATTGGATGTGCTTCAATTGAGGAAAAAAAACCCAACATACTGTTTGTGATTTCAGATGATCAATCCTATCCACACGCAGGGATATACGGAACTGAATGGGTCAATACTCCAGGGTTTGACAGAGTTGCAAGGGAGGGTCTTTTATTTACTCAAGCTTATACCACTAATGCCAAATGTTCTCCTTCGAGATCCTCTATATTAACTGGTAGGAACAGCTGGCTTTTGGAGGAAGCAACCAACCACGTTCCCTATTTTCCGGAAAAATTTACCACCTTTCCAGAGGTACTCAAAAATAATGGCTATAAAACCGGCCATACAGGAAAAGGATGGGCCCCGGGGGTTGCTCTAAAGGATGGAAAAAAAAGAAATTTGATCGGAGAGGTTTATCGTGAAAAGAAATTAGACCCCCCTGCCGCTTTTATCAGTAATGTGAACTACCTTGAGAATTTTAAAGTTTTTCTTGATGAAAGAATCAAGGATCAACCTTTTTTCTTTTGGTTAGGCGGACACGAACCCCACCGTGCATATGAATACGCGGTGGGAACCAGCAAAGGAAATAAGAACACCGATCAAATAGACGAGGTACCTGATTTTTGGCCAGACTCCAAAAATGTGCGTACAGACATGTTGGACTATGCTTTTGAAGTAGAATATTTGGATGGACACTTGGTAAAGGTCATTGAAGAATTGGAAAAAAGAAATTTATTGGAAAACACCATTATAGTGGTTACCTCAGATAATGGAATGCCCTTTCCAAGGGTCAAAGGACAAGTCTATCCATTTGACAATCGATTGCCCCTAGCCATTCGTTGGGGTAATGGTATTAAAAATCCGGGTCGGGTCATTGATGAATATTTCAGCTTCTCGGATTTTGCGCCCACTTTCCTTGATTTGGTTGGCATTGATGAAAAAAATCATGACATGAAGCCCTTTTCCGGAAAAAGCTGGGATCCTATTTTTAAGAACCTTTCCGATACCCATCCTAGAGAGTACATGATCATCGGTAAAGAACGCCATGACGTGGGCAGGGAAAATGATCAAGGCTATCCTGTAAGAGGCATTATAGAGGGGAATTATTTCTACAGCCAAAATTTTAAACCGGATCGATGGCCCTCTGGAAATCCTGAAACTGGATACCTCAATACTGACGGCAGCCCCACCAAAACTGAAATTTTGAACCTCCGCCGCCAAGGGAAAGACTCAACCTATTGGAATTATGCTTTCGGCAAAAGGCCCCCGGAGGAATTATATAACATTGAAAAAGATCCTGAATGTCTCAAAAACTTAGCTTTTGACGAAAGTTATTCGTCACTAAAAAAATCATTGAAAGACAAGCTAATTGGGGATTTAAAGAAACAGGGCGACCCCAGGGTGTTGGGCAATGGAGATGTTTTTGATCAATACCCCTATTCAGGCGAAAATGTAAAAAACTTTTACAGCCGCCATGTGGGTGGAGAAAAAATCAAAACCCATTGGGTCAATCCCTCAGATTTTGAGAAATAAACAACCTAAATCTTTAAAAGAGTTTTGAATTATTTCTCCAAAACAGGAATTCTAAACTTTTTCTGTGCAGCCGTAGTGTGGGCTTTTTCCAAAAAGTTTTCCATTTTTTGGACAATTTCGGGATACATAGCCGCTAAATCATTTAACTCTTTTGGATCTTTGGAAAGATCGTAAAGCTGCATGGCAGAGGCCCCTTTAAATAAATTTTTTTTTAAGCCCTTCCAAGATCCCATCCTGATGGCCTGCTGTCCACCATAGGCAGGGAACTCCCAATACAGATAGTCGTGTTTTTGCTGTGATTTTTCCAAAAGTGAAGGATAGTAACTGATTCCATCAATCGGATAGGGAGGCTCCACATCCAAAATATCACATACTGTAGCGAAATAGTCATAGAAAACGCTGGTATGTTGGGATTGTGTGCCTGCTTTAATTTTACATGGCCAAGTTGCAATAGTGGGGACTCTGATCCCTCCTTCGTTAACATTTCCCTTAACGGTAGTTTTGGAATTGACAAATATCCCAGTACTGTTAAAAAAATTAATATCGGCTTGTTTGTCTTTATGCGTAGGACCATTATCACTAGAAAAAACAATAAAGGTGTTTTCGTATTGTCCAATTTCTTTGAGTTTGGCTACAATTTCTCCGACCTGCTCATCTAAATAAGAAATCATAGCTGCATAAGTGGCCCTTGGCGTTCGGTTGGGGTAATAACCTGAATTACCCAGATATGGGTCTTCGGGTCCCAATTTTTGTCTGTAGTGATCTACCCATTTTTTTGGTGCTTGCAAGGGCAAATGGGGTAAAGGACTTGCATAATAAAGAAAGAATTTTTGGTCTTGGTTACGATCCAAAAACTTCATAGCCTCATGATGCATAAGTGTTGGGGCATAGTCATTTTGATTGTAAATGGCATAGCTTTCCTCATCATTGGGATCTAAACCGTCTGGAAGTTTTCCTTTGTTAACAATCGTATTGTTGAGAATGTGACGTTCTCTATTTCTCCATAGATGAGAAGGAAAAAGATTGTGAGCTTGCCGCTGACAATTGTAGCCATAGAAAAAATCAAATCCCTTATTATTGGGAATACTGTTAGTGTTTGGTGCTCCAAGCCCCCACTTTCCTACCATTCCGGTTTTGTATCCTTGAGATTTAAATACGCTAGCAATGGTAAAAATAGAATCTGGCATAGGACGTTGACCTTCTAAATTAGGATTTTCAAACATGGCTTTAAAACTCCAAACCTCTCCTCTCTCACTCCATTCGCTATTGCCTCTTACAGGGTTTTTTCCAGTATGCAGTCCTGTCATCAATACTGCCCTTGCAGGAGCACAAACAGGCGCACCGCTATAATGATTTGTCAAGATCATACCCTCTTTAGCCAACTGGTCAATATTTGGAGTTTCAATCCATTTTTGCCCCTGAATCCCAATTTCACCATATCCAAGATCATCAGCCAATATAAAGATAAAATTAGGGGTTTCTTCTCCAATCAAATTTGGTTCCTCGCAAGAGTAAAAGAGAGTTAATAAAACAGTAATAAAAAAGAAGTTTTTCATAAATAGTTGGAAATTAAAATGGTCATTTGTTCTTGTTTTTAACTGTAAACGCTAGACGGGGTATTTCTCTTCTTGCTTTGTTCTGTTGATTTCATTTGGTTTTATTTTGGCCGTTAGTTCAATTCTCATTGGTATTATGGGACTCTCTGTAATACCTATATAAAGCAATTTAGTATTTTTTAGATAATAAGTATTTTAATGTAGTAATTCATCTTAAAAATACCAATTTGTAAAAAAAATCTTTTCCAATTAAGTAAACAAATATATTTCAAGCTTAATGTTAATCTGCCCATTAAATTCAGTTTATATATTGAGTATTGTTAAATGTCTTTTACAAAAGGGTAAATATCTCCAAAATAAACATCCTCGACGATAAACTATTTTTGAGGAATGATCAATTAAACTCTCTTCTAATTAATAAAATTAATCCCCTATCAGTGTTACCACCAAATGTCTTGCTCCTGCGCGGTTTCTATGTTCACAAAGATAAATACCTTGCCAAGTACCCAATAACATTTGGCCATTTTGGATGGGTACATTCACACTACTGCCCAAAAGGCTACTTTTGATATGGGAAGTCATATCATCAGAGCCTTCTAAAGTGTGTAAAAAATAATTTGCCGACTCAGGTACCATGACATTTAAATGGGTTTCAAAATCTTTTCTAACGGTTGGATCGGCATTTTCGTTAATTGTAAGGCTAGCTGAAGTATGTTTGATAAAGACATTCAACATCCCACTCATTTTGGGTAATTCTCTGCTGATATGTTCAGTTATCAGATGAAATCCCCGAGAGAAGGGAGTAAGGGTAATTTCTTTCTGAAAAATCATGTTTCCAATTTTTTTCTAAATGTAAATAATGATTGATCTAAAAATACTTTTTTACTCCATTTTAAATAAAGATTAATCCAAAGAGCTAAAAAAATATGTATTTTTAAGTATCTAATGCTATTAAACAATCAAGAGCTAATGAGAGATTTATAAAAGCCGGAATGAATTCCTCGACCAAAAGAATCTACCAACAGTAGCTAGAGTTATTAAAATTATAAGTATAAGTTAATTAATATAGATTTAAAAGTTTGAAAAAAGACTCAAACAGTAGGAGAAATTTTATTAAAAACTCGGGTTTGATTTTTAGTATGATGGCCATTGAAGCGAACTTTTTATTGGATGATAAAGGCGAGGTATTGCGAGATGAACTTTTAAAAAAAATTTCCTCTCTCAATGATGAAATTATTGAGTCCTTGTTGTTAAAGCAGATCAGTGACCCAGTAGGTCGTTGGGACGGTGGAGTAAAAGACATCTACGAGGTGCCCCATGCACACGCTACTATGAATTTTGTGATCAAACTTTCTAGTGCCTATGCCTCCCCATTTTCGAAATTCTATCTCTCGAATAGACTAAGAAAAGCAATCACAAAAGCAATGAAGTGTATTGTTTTAGTTCAACACGATGACGGAACCATTGATTTACACAGTACCAACTTTCACTCTACCCCGGACACTGCTTTTTTTGTTAATTATCTTAGTCCGGTATATATTGTACTTAAAAATCTAGATCAATTAAAATTGAAAGGTCTAATTTCTTATTTTGAAATTTTCTTGAAAAAAACATCCAAATGTCTTTTGTTAGGGGGTGCCCATACTGCCAACCATCGTTGGGTTATTTGCTCAGCTTTGGCAAGGTTAAACTCCTTTTTTCCTTCCCCCGCATTGGTTGAAAGAATCGAGACATGGTTAAATGAAGGTGTTGACCTGGATCCCGACGGTCAGTACACAGAAAAAAGTGTGGGAGCATACTCACCTGTTTGCAATGAAATGTTTATAACAATGGGACGTTTGATGAATAGAGATGACTTACTTGATGTGGCCCGTAAAAATCTTAACATGACACTTTATTATATACAACCTGGAGGAGAAGTCTTAACAGATGCCAGCGGCAGACAAGACAGCGAGAATATAAGTGATGTAGCAGGATACTACTACAGCTATCTATATTTTTCCCATAGGGATAAAAATCCTGTCTATGCTGCCGTTTGTGATTTTATAGAAAATAAACTACCACATAAATTAACACCTTTTATTACCTATCTTCTGGAGGACCAATCTTTTAGAAATAAAAGGATTTCAGCTACTCAATTTCCAAAACAATATTTTAAAAGATTCAAATATTCAGGAGTTTTTAGAATAAGACAATCTAATTTTGATGTATCAATAATAGAAAATAACCCTACTTTTTTGTCTCTAATTAAGGGGTCAGCTGTACTACAGTCTATACGATTAGGATCAACCTTTTTTGGATCCAGGGGACAGTTTACCGCTGAAAATGTTGAAGTCAAAAAAAACCAAATAATACTTACCAAATCTGTAAAACATGGATATTTTCAACCTTTTCCCAAGAATAAAATTATTGGAGATGGGGTTTATAGTAAAATGCCAAGGGAGGAAAGGAGATTGTCAGAGCCTCAGGTCATTAACTATAAATTAATCATTACCATACTTGATCAAAGAATACAATTGTCTATTGAAGTAACTGGAACTGAGCATGTATTGGTTTCTCTAGAAATGAACTTTAGAAAGGGCGGTAAACTTTCCGGAGTCATTTCTGATAAGAATAGGGCTGATTCGTATTTTTTAAAAGAAGATTGGGGAACTTATGAAAAAGACGATAGTGTGATTACATTCGGTCCTGGAAAAATTGAGCATCAATGGGGAACCATGAGAGGAATGCAAGAGAAGCCCGAAGGAAACACTGTGTATATAAATGGACATACACCCTTTAAACACGTGATTGAAATTAGTTAAATCAAAAGACAATAAAATTTTGAAGGAAATATCATCATCACACATTGCTTTTTTTAAAAAAATCAAATTCATTTTTGTAATCATTTTTTTTATTACAAACTTACAATGTAGCAGTAAAAAGGTTCCTCTAATTATCGGACACCGCGGTGCCAAAGGTCATATCACCGAAAACACCCTTCCCTCCATTAAAAAAGCTCTGGAATTGGGTGTTGACGGAATTGAAATCGATGTTTTCCTTTGTAAGTCAGGTGAGTTAGTAGTTTTCCATGACAAAAAATTAGACCGATTAACGAATGTGAAAGGCTATATCGAAAATTTAGAATACGATTCCATCAAAAAAATAAGTGTTAAAGGAGAATATAAAATCCCTACTCTTGATGAAGTGGTGGAATTAATCGACAGAAAGGCTATTTTAAATATTGAATTAAAAGGGAGTGGAACTGCCGAACCTACCCATAAACTTTTGACACCTATTCTAAAACAAAAAAGATGGATAGCAGACCAATTCATCATCTCAAGTTTTAACTGGGATGAGCTTAAAATTTTCTATAAACTGAATCAAAAGGTTTCTATTGCCATCCTTACCGGTTCTGATCCACTTGACGCAATACCCATAGCAAAACAACTCAACGCCATAGCCATTAATCCTAATTTTAGAGCGTTAGACCTAAAAAATGTCAAAAAAATTCATAATGAAGGTTATAAAGTTTTTCCCTATACCATAAATAATCCCAGGGATATTGAAGAAATGTTGAACATGAAAGTTGATGGAATCATCACAGATTTTCCTGAACGGGTAAAAAAGGCTTTATCCTCAAACTAATTACAAAAGGTATAAGCCAATCCGGCCAATGCTCCACCTGTAAATGGACCCAAAATAGGAATCCAAGCATAGGACCAATCAGCATCTTTGTTTTTTCTAGGTAACATCTGATACATCAATCTAGGACCAAAATCACGGGCAGGATTGATAGCATAACCTGTAGTTCCCCCTAATGCCATACCAATAACCCAAACCAAAATGGCTACCGGCAATGCCTGTAAGGCTCCTAAACCAAAATTTTCTATGATCATTCCCTCAATTTCTATGTTAGGAACTGCAATAAATAGCACACCAAAGACCAAAACAAAACTGCCAATAAATTCACTAAAAAAATTATTTTTATAATTTCTAATAGCAGGACCGGTACAAAAAGTGCTTCGAACCACTGCCTCATCTTCAGTAAGACGATAGTGGTCAATATAAGTAAGATAGCATATCCACCCCCCGAACATAGCTCCCAAAACCTGAGCAATAATATACCCAGGCACCAAAGCCCAAGAAAATTTCTCTGCCACCGCTAAACCTATTGTTACTGCTGGATTGAGATGAGCCCCACTGAACTGACCAGTTATGAATACTCCAACGAAAACTGCAAAACCCCAGGCACTGGTTATCAAAACCCAGGGAGTTTGCCCTTGAGCAATAGTATTTTTAAGATTTACATTGGCCACTACTCCAGCACCTAATAGTAAAAGAAAAAAAGTACCAATAAATTCTGCAATGTAGGGATCGATCATCATAATATGTAATTTTGTGATATAATATTAAATTTTTTAAGTTCATGCTTAACCCATTTGTCGTCTTTTTGAAGAGCAATAGCCATTATCTCAGCAACTTTTGGGGCAATTTTTTGTGTTTCTTTAGCATCCAAAAATAAACACCTAACCCTTCGTGCTAAAACATCTTCAATGTGAATAGCCATTTCATGTTCTACAGCCCACAGAATTAAATTTTTACTAATATAAAATTTATTAGATAATGAGTCATTATCCTCAGGGTTTCCATTGGAAATGATTTTATGTCGATCAGTGCCATATACATGAAGAGGATCGTCAATATCAGTATTTTCATCATAACCGTGAAGCAGCAATTTTTTGGTTTTGCACTTTTGTTCTTTCAAACCACCTACAACTGCAGCAGTATTAATCGTATCCTCTCCCATTTTCCTGTAAGTAGTCCATTTTCCACCCAAAACACTGATCAATCCACTGGTGGAAACATTTACCTTATGGTGACGAGATACTTCTTTGGTTTGAGATGAATCACCCCCGTGTTGAGCTGCTAGTGGTCTTAATCCAGCAAAAACACTCTTGACATCTTCTCTTTTGGGTTTTTTAGTCATATACCGAGAGGCATTGTTGAGGATAAACTCGACTTCCTCCTCTAATGCTTTTGGTTCTTCATCTGAATGATCTATGGGGGTATCGGTAGTTCCGACCACAACATATTTGTGCCATGGCACAGCAAACAAAACCCTTCCATCACTGGTATGAGGAATCATAATTGCATGAGGACCGTCTAAAAATTCATTTTCTAAAACCAGATGAACACCTTGGCTAGGCCTAATCATGGGACGAACTTCGGGTTGATCCATTTTAACGATCTGATCACTGAACACCCCAGTGGCATTAATTACTACTTTAGTTTTTATGGTAAACTTTTCTCCCGATTCGCGATCCAAAGCTTCTACACCTGTTATAAAATCATTTTCTTTAATCAAACCCTTTACCTCTATATAATTTATCAAAGTTGCACTGAGATTAGAAGCCGTCAAAGCTAAAGTAATTGCCATTCTAGAGTCATCAAATTGACCATCGTGATAAATGACCCCACCTCTTAAGCCCTCCTGTTGAACATTATTGATAAGTTCTACAGTTTCTTTTTGATCTATTATAGTGGATGGACCTAATCCCATGTTACCTGCCATCATATCATATACCTTTAGTCCCAAGCCATAGAATGGGCTGTTCCACCAGTCATAGAAAGGTCTCACGAAGCTCATATCCTTTACTAATTGTGGGGCATTTCTTTTCATAGTGCCTCGTTCTTTAAGAGCCTCAATCACAAGGGAAATATCCCCATTTTGAAGGTAACGAACCCCACCATGAACGAGTTTAGTACTTCTTGATGATGTTCCTTTGGCGAAATCATTTTTTTCTAATAGTAGAGTTTTGTAACCTCTTCTTGCAGCATCAACAGCTGCACCAAGTCCACTGGCACCTCCACCAATGATTATAATATCCCATTGATCTGTCCTGCTGAGATTTTTTAAACTGACATCTCTATTCATTTTTGGGTTAATATTCTAGATACCCTATTCTCCCATAGGGAAATTGTTTTTTGAGTATTTTTACTATGTGAAGGCTTAAAACGTTGATCTTCATCCCAAAGATCTTTTAGGTCATCGATAGATGACCAAAAACCGGTGGCCAATCCTGCCAAAAAAGCAGCACCTAAAGCTGTTGTTTCGGTTACTTTGGGTCGAATCACATCTGCATTGATCAAATTGGCTTGAATTTGCATTAGTAAATCGTTATTGCTGGCTCCACCGTCTACTTTGAGGCTATTAAAATCAACCCCTGCATCTTTTTCCATTTCAATGATTATATCCCTTGATCTCAAGGCAATTGCCTCCAAAGCCGATCTGGCTATATGTCCTTTATTGGTACCACGTGTAATTCCCATTATGGCTCCAGTGCTATGAGGATCCCAATAAGGAGCCCCCAAACCCGAAAGGGCAGGAACAAATGTAACCCCACCATTGTCAGTTACAGATTCAGCCAAAGCTTCGATATCAGCTGAAGAGGTGATCATATGTAATTGATCTCTAAGCCATTGAACCAACGCTCCTGCAATAAAAACACTACCTTCTATGGCATAAGTAACTACACCATCTATCTGCCATGCAATGGTAGTTAACATTTTATTTTTAGATACAACTGCTTGATTTCCAGTATTCATTATACAAAAACAACCCGTACCATAAGTATTTTTAACATCCCCAGGCTGGACACACATTTGGCCGAATAATGCTGCCTGCTGGTCTCCAGCAATACCTGCAATACTAACAGCTTTTCCCAAAACAGAGGAATCAGTCATCCCCACGATCTCAGATGAATTAACCACCCTTGGCAAAAGAGCCACAGGGATATTTAATATATCAAGTAATTCCTGATCCCATTGATTTTCGTGAATATTATAAATCATGGTGCGACTGGCATTGGTAGCATCGGTAACATGAATGGTTTTTCCAGTAAGATTCCATATCAACCAACTATCAACTGTTCCGAAGGCCAACTCCCCTTTTCGAGCACGATCTCTCAAGGTATGGTCTTGATCCAAAATCCATTTGATCTTGGTAGCAGAAAAATAAGCATCGACCACCAAACCTGTCTTTTGGGTGAAAATATCAGACTTACCCTGAGCAGTAAGCTCCTCACATATATTGGCCGTCCTGCGATCCTGCCATACAATAGCATTGAAAACGGGAACTCCTGTCTCTCTATCCCAAATAATGGTTGTTTCTCTTTGATTGGTAATCCCAATGGAATCAACTTGTTCTATAGAGATATTACTCTTTTTTAAAACGTTTTTAACCACATTAATTTGTGTCTCCCATATTTCAATGGGATTATGTTCAACCCATCCTTTCTCTGGGAATATCTGGGTAAACTCTTGCTGTGCGATGGCTACTTGATTCCCTTTTTGATCAAATAAAATAGCCCTTGAACTTGTAGTTCCTGCATCAATAGACAATATAAAACGCTTCCTAATTTATTTTTTTTATCCAGTAAAATATAGTAAAACAGAGACAACTAAACCTATAAGTACTATAGATAGAATCGTATCAGTTCTATTAAATGAATTCTGAAATTCATGTCTCATTTCATGAGTCATGGTACCAAAGGATAAACCTTCTATTCTTGAATAATTTGGTAAAGTGCTCATCAAACTAACACCAACACAAATGAAGACTGAGAAAATAAACATAAAAATAGCCATATGTGCAAAATTGATAGTTGCAAAAGCAAAAATTGCTCCAGGAACAATTACTCCTGAAAGAATTTCTTCTTGAAAATAAATCTCACTTCCTAATCTCAACACAAGTATAATTAATCCGCAAATCAAAGTTGCTATTGCAGCATCAGAGGTTACCCTTTTCCAAAGTATGCCTAAAAGAAATACTGCAGTGACAGGGGGTGCAATATATGACTGGACATTCTGGAGGTACTGATACATCACACCTCCTCCTATATTTTCCATAATGGGAATCCAAACAACTCCCAAGATCACTATTATAGCAGTAGCAATTTTACCAATATTTAGAAGTGAATTTTCTGACATATCAGGCTTTATTTTTTTATAAATATCTATGGTAAAAATGGTAGAGCATGAATTAAAAACTGAGGCTAATGAACTCATCAAAGCTGCCATTAACCCTCCAGCTACTAATCCCTTGATTCCAACAGGTAAAAGAGTTTTTACTAACATAGGAAA
>JAYPMF010000005.1:0-6367 GCA_038129785.1 Flavobacteriaceae bacterium | reverse complement strand
CATAGGAAAAGCACGATCTGCTCTCTCTACAAAGTATACATCTGGTTGTTGGAGGGTCAAAGCATAAGCAATAATACCAGGAATTAAAAAAATTAAGATTGGTAATAATTTTAAATAGGCTCCAAAAATTGCTCCACGTCTGGCGATGGTTATATTATTGGCGGCTAGAGTTCTTTGAACAATGTATTGGTCAGTACACCAATACCAAATTCCCACAATGGTGCCACCAATCAACATACCTGTCCAAGGAAAATCAGGATCAGACATAGGTCGCCACATATCAAAATGGTCTGGGCTTACAGCAGTAACTGTTTCCCGCAATTGCTCCCAACCACCAACTTCATAAAGTCCTAAAAATGTGATGATTACCGATCCAAAAATCAAAACAATAGTTTGTAATGTTTCAGTATAAATAACAGCTTTCAAACCTCCAATAACTGTATATGCACCCGTAAATAAAACAATACCTATGGCACCATACCAAAATGGAATTCCTAACAATTCTGAAACTACAATTCCTCCGGCATAAATGGTGATTGAGACTTTAGTCAAAATATAGGCTAACAAAGAAAAAATGGAAAGAAACCATCTCGAGCGGCTATCAAACCTTTTCTCCAAAAATTCAGGGGTTGTAAAGGCACCGCTTCTAATGTAAAAAGGTAAAAACAACCATCCTAAGAGTAATACAATCCAAGCGTGAAGTTCATAGTGAGCCATTGGAGTCCCGGATTCAAAACCTGTTCCTGCCAATCCAACAACATGCTCAGAGCCTATGTTAGAGGCAAAAATAGAGGCTCCAATAACAAACCACCCTACATTCCGCCCAGCTAAAAAATAGTCTTCAGTATTCTTGTTTCTCTGAGTAAAAACCCACACCGCTACCCCTACAAGAGCTATAAAATAAATTCCTAAAACAATCCAATCTAACTCTTCAAGCACCGATTTCACAATAATCTAATTTTTTTTAAATCTAAAGCAATATAAATAAATATAATCTCTAAGTAGTTATCAAATTAATGATCATTTTGAAGTTTAAGCTTTACCCAAATATTTATATATTTGAGATAAAGCATAATATCATGAAGAATCTATCTCGTAGGTCATTTATAATGTCATCCTCCATAGCCTCCTCTGGATTAATTTTTATTCCTGGCTTTTTGAAAAACTCTCCGAACAACCGTCTCAATGTTGCGGTCATAGGTGTTGGGGGAAGAGGAAAGGCAAATTGGTCAAAAATCCCAAAAGAAAATATAGTTGCTTTATGTGACGTAGATGACAAAAGAGCTTCGAATGGCTATTCTATATTTCCAAAGGCCAAAAAATTCAAAGATTTCAGAGTTATGTACGATCAAATGGCCAAAGAAATTGATGCAGTAATCATCACTACTCCTGACCACACTCATTTTGCAGCTACAATGATCGCGATGGAATTAGGTATGCACGTTTATGTAGAAAAACCCTTGGCCCACAATGTCTGGCAATTGCGAACTTTAAAAAAAGCAGCGCAATATTACAATGTAGTTTCACAAATGGGGAACCAAGGACATACCACAAACGGAATAAGATTAATTAAAGAGTGGTACGACCAAGGAATTTTGGGTGAAGTAAGAGAGGTTCACGCTTGGCATGGTGCTTTCAAATTTGCCCCCGGAAATTATTTTACAAAACCCGAAACTTTCCCTCCTAATGTAGATCCTGTTCCTTCTTATTTGGACTGGGATCTTTGGCTTGGTCCTGCCAAGTTCAAGCCCTTTAACAGCGCCTATGCACCACGATCTTGGAGAGGGTTTTACGATTTTGGAAATGGTCAGTTGGGAGACTGGGCTTGTCATACAATTGATGGTCCCTTTTGGGCTCTTCAACTAGGAATGCCACACACTGCAGAAGGTTTTGTACCAAACCCCAAAACAGAACACGGATTTATAGCAGATCAGTCTATTACAACACTTGAGTTTGCTGCAAGAGATAACCGCCCCCCTGTAACCCTCAAGTGGTATGAAGGTGGCTATCAACCTGAAATCAAGCCTGAGTGGGGAATCGATAAATTGGATCGATCGGGAATGTTAATGATTGGTGAAAAGAAAACACTTTTGACTGGAGGAAGACCCAACAAACCAAGACTTTTAGTCTCCCAAGACGAGTGGAATGATTTTCAAAAAAACCCACCCAAAAAAACAATACCGCGAGTTTACGAGGAAGGTCCAGTTCAAGAGTGGGTCGATGCTATTAAAAATAACAGCCTTCCTGGTTCACATTTTGGTTATGCCGCCGAATTGACCGAAATGGCATTAATCGGTGTTCTTGCACAACGTTTTGCAACAAAAATTGAATACGATGCTTCTAAAATGAAAATTACCAATCGCCCAGATATAGATGCATACATCAAAGAACCCACTCGAGAGGGTTGGTCTTATGGTGAAAACTTATAAAAAAGTATTTAGACTTGGGAAATACACGTATGTATTATTTAGGTAAACCTTCTAAACTTTTTGATACAATTACATGGTAAAATATAAGCTTGTTAAAATCTTTCAAAAGTTGTGAAAAATTTTATGTTTTTTTTAATCTTGCCTTTAATGATAATGGCTCAAACTGAAATTCAATCTTACAGTGTAATCCAGAAAATTGGCGATGCAGAGATAAGATTTTACCCACCTGTAATGATGGCCAAATACACTGATATAATTCAAGGTTCAGGATTTGGAAAACTTTTTGGGTACATCTCTGGAAATAATTCCAACAATACTAAAATTGCCATGACTACTCCTGTTCATATGGAGAAAAAAAAAGGAGAAAACTCAATGGCCTTTGTTTTGCCAAAAAAATTTACAGATGAAAATACTCCACAACCCAATGATTCCTCACTAATGGTTTTTGAAGATAAAGGGGGGTATTTTGCGGCCATTAAATATTCTGGATATACCAGTAGTTTAAAAGAAAAAGAACATACCGAAATATTACTAAAACTACTCAAAGACGAAAAAATAAATCTAGAGGGAACACCCAGAATTCTTGTATACAACAGTCCCTATAAATTTATAAATCGTAGAAATGAAATTTTGATACCTATAGCATTTAAAAATGAAATAAATAAATAAATATCAACTACAATAGGTCTGAAGTAATGAATAAAGCAATACTATTTTTTATTAGTTTAACTTCATGGTGTTATTCATTTTCCCAAGATCATGAATTAAAAAAAGAGTTTCAAAAAGCCCCCCTTTTTGAAAAGCAAATGATCTTTAAAGGAGAGCGATTTCCAAATATAATTGTTGCACAAGACGGCTCAATAGTTGCTAATTGGGGTAAAGAGAACTGCATCAGCAGGAGAAGTAGTGATGGTGGTAGAACGTGGGAACCCGCTATTGACATTGGCCAAGGTATTAATGGCGGAGGGTTAACCATGGACGAAAATAGTGGAGAAATAATTGCTTTTATTGAAAAAGAACACCCCCCTTCTAACATAAAATGTTACAGAAGTATAGATAATGGAAAAACATGGGAAGAGAGTGAAATTATCATTTTCCCTGACAGTAATGGAATAATTCCCTCAATGCATATGAATGAACACGGAATTACACTCAAAAACAAAAAATATAAAGGAAGATTAATTAGACCGTCTAGATTTTATAATGCTAAAAGTAGTGCTGAAAGAAAGTTAATGTATTCATCGGCAAAAGAAAAAATGTGGAAAGACCAATACACTAACGCAATCTACAGCGATGATGGAGGTAAAACCTGGATCACTAGTGAACCTTTTCCTGCAAAAGGAACAGGAGAGGCAGCAATTGTCGAATTAAGTGATGGAACACTTTATTACAATTCCCGGAGGCATTTTTCTAACGATGGGTTAAATCCAAGAATGCGGCATATTGCAACCAGTAAAGACGGTGGACACTCATGGAAAAATATTCATGTAAGTAAAGATTTACCAGATGGTGAGCAAAGTCGAGATTATGGATTAATGGCCGGTTTGGATCGACTCCCCTATAAAGATTATGATTTATTAGTTTTTAGTAATATTGAATCTCATAGCGGACGCAAAAATGGAACAGTTTGGCTTAGTTTTGATGGTGGTAAATCTTGGCCCATAAAGAAACTTATTGAATCGGAGGGGTTTAAATATTCTTCAATGACAGTCGGAAGAAAAAATACCCCCAGCGAGGGATATATCTATTTACTCTATGAAACCGGAACTAAAGAAAATATTAATGACTATGGTGGCGGTATGGTAGCAAGATTTAATTTATCATGGTTAATGGAGGGCAATGATTTCAATCAATTTTTAAAATAATCCCGTGAAGTTTGATTTAAGTAGAAAAAAGGCTGTGGTAACTGGAGGTAGTAATGGTATAGGAAAAGCCATAGCTAATACATTAAAAAATCAGGGAGCAGAAGTATTTATTCTCGATTTGAATGAGAATCAGTCGCACAAAAAAGCTGGAATCCAAACCATTATTACAGATATTACTCAATGGAGCCAGATCAATTCCTCATTAACTTCCATTCCCAATACGGTTGATATATTGATCAATAACGCTGGAATTGGATTTGTAGGAAATATAGAACAAACTGAGGAGGCCGATTTTGACCGTTTATACCAAGTCAATGTCAAAGGAGTATTCAATTGTGTTAAGGCCATTTTACCTCGAATGAAAAAAAAAGGAGGTGTTATCATAAATATGGCTTCCATTGTTTCTCATGTTGCTGTTAAAGAACGACTAGGCTACACGATGACCAAGGGTGCAGTTTTTGCCATGACCAACGCCATAGCCAAAGATTACTTATCTTATGGCATTCGATGTAACAGTGTTTCCCCTGCCAGAGTTCATACCCCATTTGTAGATGATTATCTCGAAAAAAACTACATGGGAAAGGAAAAAGAAATGTTTGAAAGGCTTTCAAAAACTCAACCTATCGGTAGAATGGCAGAACCTCAAGAAGTTGCAGATATGGTATTATATCTTTGCAGTGATGAAGCTTCATTTATCACTGGAACTGATTTTCCCATAGATGGGGGATTTATTAAACTGAATGGAAATTAAAATTAAGTATGAAACTAATTAGATTTGGAAAACCAGGAAATGAAAAACCAGGAATACAATTAGACAAAGGCCAAAAAATAGATGTCTCTGCTTTCGGTTTAGATTATGACGAGGTTTTTTTTGGCTTTGAAGGTCCAAAAAAGTTAAGGGAGTGGCTGTCACTTAATCAAGAAAACTGTCCTAAAATAAGTGACAATGTCAGATTAGGCCCACCTACTTGTAGACCCTCAAAAATTGTTTGTGTTGGATTAAATTATGCGAAGCATGCCCAAGAGAGTGGTATGGAAGTTCCTAGTGAACCAGTATTATTTTTCAAGGCTAGCTCTGCCATAATAGGACCTAATGATGATGTAATTCTCCCTAGAAACAGCAAAAAATCAGACTGGGAGGTAGAACTGGCAATCGTCATAGGAGCCAAAGCCAGTTATGTGGAGGAGGAAAATGCTATGAATCATGTAGCAGGATATGTAATACACAATGACATCAGTGAAAGAGAATTTCAATTGGAGAGATCGGGACAATGGGTCAAAGGAAAAAGTAGTGATACTTTTGCACCCTTAGGTCCTTATATAGCAACTACCGAAGAGATTAAAGACCCTCACAACCTCAACATGTGGTTGAAACTTAATGGAAAAACCATGCAAGACAGTAACACCTCTGATTTGATTTTTGGAATTCCTAAATTGGTAAGTTACATCAGTGAATTCATGACCTTACTTCCTGGTGATATTATTTCTACAGGAACTCCATTTGGTGTAGGATTAGGATTAGATCCTCAAATTTTCCTAAAAGAAGGAGACGAAATGGAACTTGGTATTGAAGGTTTAGGAGTTTCCAAACAAAAAGTAATATCATTCAAAAATTGATTATAAAAAATGATTACAAAAAAACCGTTTTTTAGTATACTGCTATTTTTTCTTCTATTTAATTGGTCATGTCATAATAAACTAAAAGCAAAAAATGAGTCTCCTTTAGAATATTTTAACGAATCAAAACAAGATTTTGACCAACGGATGGAATGGTGGCGAGAAGCCCGCTTCGGGATGTTTATCCATTGGGGTGTATATGCAGTCCCAGCAGGAGTTCATAATGGTTCAGAAATAGAGGGAGTAGGAGAATGGATACAGCGTTTTGCCGAAATCCCAATATCGGAATACGAAAAGTACGCAAAACAATTCAATCCCATAAAATATGACGCTAAACAGTGGGCAAAACTTATGAAAAAAGCAGGAATGAAATACGTAGTCATCACCTCAAAACACCATGATGGATTTGCACTTTGGGATTCTAATGTTTCAGAATATGATATAGTAGACTTTGCT
>JAYPMF010000004.1:18302-36212 GCA_038129785.1 Flavobacteriaceae bacterium | reverse complement strand
GTGGTTGATGTATGACAACTCGGTCAGGGTACCATTGATCATTTTTGATCCACGTATAAACCAACACTATGATATTGATGACATGGTCGCCAATGTAGATTTAGCATCTACTATTTTAGATTTTGCTGGAATTGATGCTAAACTAGAAACACATGGAAACTCTTTGACACCTTATGTAAATAACGGTCAATCTCCTAACAAGAGAGAGGAACTCTTGATAGAGCATTTATGGGAATTTGAACCTATCCCTCCCAGTGAGGGTATAAGAACCGAAAAATGGAAATTCATGAGGTATAGAAACATAGAAGCTAAAGACGAACTCTATGATCTGACAACCGATCCAGAGGAACTCAAGAACCTAGCGGGTAATCCCAACTATGCCAATGTTTTAATAGAAATGGGGGAAAAGCTAGAAAGAAACATTGCAAAATACGCTCAATAAATCAGTTCGCTACAAAAGAAAAATTATATTTTCCCGACCCCAAAAGTAAACTTGTTTTTTGCTTATTCTCCTGCTTACTCAAAATTTTGGAGACCAGTTTAGGGTTATCCAACTTCCAACTCCCCTCCGAGGGTTTATTAAGAATGACATCGGAAGAAGTGTTGGCGGGTATCTCTAGGGTTAATTGTAGTTTTCCATTTTTACGTGACCAAGCCACTGCAATTTTCCCATAATTTGAATCAAAGCTTCCGACTACTAAATCAAAATTCTTGTCGAATAGCGGTTGAATGGTATAACGTTTATAGCCAGGAAATTCCTCATTGATTTTCAGCCCCATTAGGTTAGCGTACATCCACTCGCCTATGGCACCATAAGCGTAGTGGTTAAATGAATTCATGCTGGGATACTGAAAGCTCCCGTCTGGCTTAATCCCATTCCATCGCTCCCAAATCGTTGTAGCTCCCTTGGTTACAGGATATAGCCATGATGGGTATTCTGTCCTGAGCATTAATTTTATTGCTTCATCATTTTTTCCATTATCAGACAACACATGGCAAAGGAATGGAGTTCCCAAAAACCCTGTAGTGAGGTGACCATAGTCTTCAATATTATTAACCAACCTCTCAATAGCAATCTTCGCATTTTTTTCAGAAAGTAGTTGGAATTGTAATGCCAAAACATAAGCGGTTTGGGAATCAGAAACCAACATACCATTTTTGGTAACGAATTCATCATTGAACGCCTTAACCAATTTCTCATAGAGATCAGTATATTTTTTAACATCGTCATCGTAGCCCAAAACTTTTGCAGACTTGATCAACAATTGAGTTGAATAACAATAAAAAGCTTGAGCAATTAACTTTTTACTGGTCACAGCAGATCGACCAGAATTATCATCATCTCTAGAGAAAAACAACCAATCTCCCCAGTGGTCTTCTTTTATGTAAAGATAATTCTTCGAGTTTTGTGTCATAAAATCGATCCATTTTACCATGCTTGTATACTGTCGTTCTATAGTTTTTGGATCGCCATAAATTAAATATGAATGCCAAGGAATAATGGTAGCAGCATCTGCCCATCCGGTTCTACCAAAACTTCCTTTAAGTTCGTTTGAATCATTGAGACCTAAATAATTGTTATGAGGAACTACCCCGGGTACGGCACCGTCAGGTCTCTGATCATAAGTCAAGTCCATCAACCACTTATCAAAAAAGTTTTTGACGTCCATATTAAATCCAGCAGTGCTAAAGAATGCTTGCGCATCCCCAGTCCATCCTAATCTTTCATCCCTTTGTGGACAGTCTGTGGGAACATCCAAAAAATTACCTCTTTGACCCCACTGTATGTTTTCTTGAAGCTTATTAATCAATTCATTTGAAGTAGTTAATGAACCAGTAAATTCCATATCCGAGTAAAGTGCAACCGCCTGAAAATTGTCAATATTTATTTGACTTACGCCTTCAACTTTTAGATATCTAAATCCCTGAAATGTAAAGGTGGGGTGATAAAGTTGATCTTTTTTACCATTTAAAATAAAGGTATTTTTTTGCTTAGCTGCCCTGAGGTTGGTCGTATAAAACTCACCGGCCTTGTCAAGAACTTCGGAGTGGTATAAAGTGACCTTTGATCCCCTTGGAAGATCTGATTTAAACTGCACCCAACCTACAAGATTTTGACCAAAATCAATGACCTTGTCTCCTGATGGAGTAATGATTAATTCCTTTGCCTTAAGAATCTCTCTTTTTTTGATCATTTCGTTTCTCGTGTGATCGAGCTTTCCTGTGTAGCTTGATACTGACTGGGCTTTTTTTGAATTTATGTTTTTCTTTTTTGGCATTGACCAAGTTGGGTCAGATAAATTAAAGTCTACAACCTCACCATTATATATTGATGAATTTTGAATAGATGCAAAATGATAATTCCAGTTGTCATCGTTAATAATACTTTTCTTTGTACCGTCCTCATAACTTATTACCAGTTCAGTAATAAATGACAACTCATCTCCATAATCAGTTTTTCTCTTACCTCTATTAGGTCTGAAATTCCTAAACCACCCATCGGCAAGAATGACACCCAATCTGTTATCCCTCGAAGAAAGCATCTCTTTCACATCATAGGCTTGGTATTGAATTCTATTATTGTATGAGGTCCATCCGGGGGTTAGGTATGATTTACCAACCCTTTTACCGTTGATGTGGGCCTCATAAATCCCTCTGGAGGTGATGAATAGATTTGCTGATGTTATATTTTTTTCTATGATAAAGTCATTAGTAAAGTAGGGGCTCTTTGGGCTCTTTCTATCTTCATTTTTAACTCCTATCCAGTTTGACTTCCATTGCTTTTCGTTCATCAAGCCTGTGGTCCAAAAGCTAATTTTACTTTGTTTAGGTTTTGCTGATTGATTGGTCCAAACCTTCACTGTCCAATAATACTTGGTTGCATATTCAAGTGATTTACCCTGATATTTCACATAAACAGACTCTGATGAGTTGACTTTACCGGAATCCCAAACCAAGCTTTGTTTTGAAAATATTTTATCTGTTGCAACAAAAATCTGGTAATGAGTTTGGTTTAAATCATATTCATCAGATTTAATTCTCCATGAGAAATCTGGATTTCTGCTGTCCAATCCCAAAGGATTAATAAGTTTGTCAACTTCTAATTGGGTAATTATTGTTTTTTGAGCTTTAACCGACAAAACTGACAAAAAAATTAAAATAGAATAAAGCGTACGCATTTTATGAATGATTTTTAATAAAAATAGAATTTGGTTTTATTACAAGATAATGAATTAATCTTATAATGATTTAGTAATCAATTGGGCAGCTCCCAAAGCACATGCAAAAGAAGCAGGTTTTGCTTTGATTTTTTGTTGTGGAAATTGTTTTTTTAAAAGGGCAAGAAATACTTTATTGTCTGAAAATCCACCGTCTATGTATATTCTTTTTGGTAAAGTTTCACATATGACATCAATTTCACTTATAAGTAAATCCGTAAGTTCTCTCATCAGTTGATAGTAAGCAGCTTCAAAATTGGGAAAACCTAAGTCATCTTTGGCTGGAGCATGGCTGTTGTCCAAGTATTTCCAGTGAAAGTATTTTTTTGATTTTTTGAGTACATCTTCCACGACTTGGTCTTCCAATTGGAGTCTACGATGGTAAAATTTTGGCATACTGAAATGTTCAATTAATTTTTCAACTTTCAATCGGTGTTCCTCTCCCAAAAAAAGGCGTGAGCTTTTTACGGGACTTCCATCAATTTTCATATATGCAGTAGCTCCAGCATTTATTTGTTTTTGATCAAAAAGTGAATTATTTGAAAAGGGGTTAAAATTGATGCACCATGTTCCTGTTGACAATAGTATAAAAGACTCTTTTCCTTTCAATAGGTAAGTTAGCAAAGCGGAGGAACTATCGTGAATTCCGATACCAAACGATATTTTTCTACCTCCAAATTTTTTGACAACCATTTTTTGGGTTTCAACAATGGGTGGAAAAAAACAGTCAATTCCCTCCGCTTTTACCCAATGGTGATACTCTTTTTTTTTAAAGTCCCAAAGATCGGTGTGACAACCTATACTGGTGAATTCTGTGTACATTTCTCCCGTAAAAACATAACTTAAATACTGAGGTAAATGCAAGCTATAACGAATTTTTTTGAAAATCTCAGGACGTTTGTATTTAAGCCAATAGAGCTGTTTCCCAGAGTTGAGTAAATTCAAATTTTTAGATCCCGTGTGTGAGGCGAAAACAGATTCAGGACCATAATCCCGATAAAAAGTCTCAAAAGTATTAGTCTCCACCGGCTTATGGTAATCGTAAACTGGAGCAACTACCTCTCCCTTCTTATCCAAGTGGATCATGGTAGCACCGAAAGCAGAAAAATTTACCTTATTAATTAAAAAAGTCTCTGATGCTAATAAAGTCTCAAAGCTTTGCTTCATCCAGGAGACAATTTCGTGGATATTTTCGGCACTGTGTCCTTCCTCATCCTCTATTTTGGATAGGGTGACTTTTTCTCGAGCCAAGATTTTAAAGTCAGTATCGAATAAAAAATATTTTTGGTTGGTTTTCCCTATATCAAAAACCAAACAACAATCTTTTTTCATTAGAGTCCAGTTGATTTAGAGTCCCTACCTCTTTCTCCTATTAGTTGATTACGAATATCGAAATAGCGGTAAGCTTCAAGAGCATCCAAGGCTCCACCTTTTCTGTAAATAGACTCTTTGACAAGTGGCCTGACATCGGTTCTAAAGGCATCCTGCAAAATAGATTGTCCACCCGTCACATCATTTTGTGACTGAGCGACTTTCAATCTATCGTAGTCTACCAATAAGGCTTTGGCAAAAGCAATTTTGATACTTTCCACAGATTGTAACAAATCCTCCATGGGATCTTTGAGGTTGTGACTGGCATCGATCATCCAGGACAACTCAGGATTTGCAGTTTCCCGCATGCCCTTAACCAGCTCACAAAAAATTAAAAACAACTGATAGGGTTTGATGCTTCCCACTGTGAGATCATCATCCCCATATTTGCTATCGTTAAAATGAAATCCTCCCAATTTATTCAAATGCATCAACAAAGCAACGATCTGTTCTATATTGGTATTTGGTAAATGATGACCCAAGTCAACCAAAGTACTCGCTTGATCTCCAAGTTTTGATGCCAAAAGGTGTGAAGTTCCCCAATCAGGAATGACCATGGAATAAAAGTTAGGCTCATAGGGTTTGTATTCGATCAAAAGTTTCCAATCCGAAGGCAAATGATCATAAATCTCCTCTAGTGACTCCAAAGTACGTTGAAATGCCCCTCGAAAATCATGTTGGCCTGAAAAAGAAGTTCCATCGGCCAACCAGACTGTCAAAGCCTTAGAGCCTAATTCAATGCCATGGTCAATAACTTCTTTATTGTGGAGAATAGCTTCTTTTCTCACCGCTTTATCAATATGTGACAATGACCCAAACTTATAGGAATGTAGACTCTCAGACTGATCTTGGAAAGTGTTCGAATTGACCGCATCGAATACTATGTCTAATCCGTTAGCTAAATCCTTTATAGCATTGTAATCTTTTGGTATGTCCCAAGGAATGTGAAGACTAATGGCACCACTAGACTGATTTAAAGAATGTAGAATCCCTACATCCTTTATTTTTTCCTCTAAAGTCGAAGGTTCACCCCCACGGGGAAATCTCCCAAAACGAGTCCCTCCGGTTCCCAATGCCCAACTGGGAATGGCAATCTGTAAGGCACCGATTTGATCAACCACAGTTTCTAAATCCAAACCTTTTTGGGTTAATCTTTCTTCTAAATGGTCAAAATTAGTTTTATGCCTCGGCAGTTGTTTTTCGTTAAAATTTTTTATTATGTTTTGATCCAACATGGTTTTTACGTTTATCTAACAAAGGCATTTGCCATTCCTCCATCTACATTGATGGTATTACCTGTACTTTTATCCAACAGGGCTAATAGAGCAAAAACTCCATTGGCGATGTCCTCAGGCTTAATGATTTTATTCAAAAGATTTCTTTTTGCATAGTAAGCGGGCAACTCCTCCACGCTGATACCATAAGCTTTTGCTCGTCCCTTTGCCCATTCACCTTCCCAGATTTTACTCCCTACAATCACTCCATCAGGATTGATTGTGTTGACCCTGATCTGATCTGAGGCTAATTCGGCTGCCAAAAGTCTTGACAGATGCATCTGTGCGGCTTTTGCTGTTCCATATCCTACATTGTTTGGCCCGGAAACCAAACCGTTCTTACTGGCAATATTGACTATACTTCCACCTAAACCTTGTATTTTCATTATTCTAGCGGCTAGTTTTGACAAAAGGAACTGGCCTTTAACCAGTACGTTTTGCAATAAATTCCAATCTGCTTCTGTAGTGTCAACAAGTGGCTTTGAAATCGCTAAACCGGCACTGTGAACCACTATATCTAAACCACCGAATTGTAGGCAGGTTTCTTGAATAGCATCCTCCAAACTCTCGGCTTTAGTAACATCACATTGACACCCAATGGCTTGGTCAGAACTGTAATTTAAAGTAGCCTCCTCAAGGTATTTCTTAGAGATATCGGTGAATACGACATTGGCTCCTTCAGCAATAAGTTTGTCAGCTATGGCCCTGCCAATGCCTCCCCCTGAACCCGTGACTAAAGCAACTTTTCTGGAAAGAGGTTTTTCCTTTGGTTGTCGTTGCAATTTGGCTTCCTCCAACAACCAATATTCTATATTAAAAGCCTCTTGTCGAGGTAGAGAAGTGTATTTTGAAATCGCCTCTGCTCCACGCATCACATTGATGGCATTGATATAAAATTCACTGGCTACCCTGGCTGTTTGTTTATTCTTGGCAAAAGTGAACATACCTACTCCCGGATATAATATCACAACTGGGTTGGCGTCCCTAACAGCAGGGCTATCTTTGTGCTTACAGGAATGATAATACTCACGATAATCATCACGATACTGTTCAAATGAATCAGAAATTTTATCTAAAACCATTTGCTTATAACTTAGGTCTTGTTCAGGTGTTAAATTCAGAATAAGGGGTTTAATTTTTGTCCTTAAAAAGTGATCTGGGCAAGAGGTTCCCATAGGAGCCAAACGTTCAAGGTCATTACTGTTAATATATTCCAAAACTTTTTCATCATCAGTAAAATGGCCAATCATCATATTTTCCGAGGAGCAAAGACCTCTCAAAATGGGGGCAAGTTGTGCTGCTTTTTCTTTCCTTTTTTCGTCAGGTAAACTTTTGATTTTTTGTCCCCCAAAAACACTACTATTTTTAGCAACTTTATCCTCGATGTAATGTGAAGCCGCTTCGATGACTTCTAAACTGTTGACATAGGATTCGTAGGAAGTCTCTCCCCAAGTAAAAACCCCATGACTTCCCAAAACAATCCCTCTAATACTGGGATTTTCATTCAAACATTTTTCCAATTGTAATCCCAAATCAAAGCCAGGACGTTGCCATGGTACCCAACCCATAGTATCCCCCCAAATTTCTTTGGTGATTTTTTCACTATCCTCTGCCGCTGCGATGGCGATTAATGCGTCTGGATGTAAGTGATCAATATGTTTGAATGGAAGCAATCCATGAAGTGGAGTATCAATAGAAGGTGCCCTACTGTTCAAATCATATATACAGTGATTGAAAAGGGCAACCATTTCATCTTCATACTCTAATCCACGGTAAACTTTTTTAAGATCATGTAGCCTCTGATTGTACAAGCCTGCAATTCCGTCACGTTTGAGGGTACCAATGTCTCCACCAGATCCCTTAATCCACATTACCTCAACATCCAGATTAGTGATTGGATCTTTTTCAATGGTTTTGCAACTCGTGTTTCCTCCACCATAATTGGTGATTCTTAAATCCTGACCCAAAATATTTGAACGATACAAAAATAGAGAGACTTGGTCGTCTCCCAATAGCTTTGCCTTTTTATCGTCCCATAAATAGTTTACAAACTTGTACTTTCTTTTAGCTTCCATGTTTTAATATTAAGGAACTCAAATTTACTTTTTTCTAAACTAATAAGTATTCTCAATATCAACTGATAAAATATAAATTGATAACCGATCTTTTTTAAACTCTAACTAAATGTTACCTATTAAAGGAAATTTTATCCAATGGCATTTCACTAATATCTTAATTTTTTAATGCAATAGGTAAAGTGTGAACAAAATCCGCTATTGTAAATGAAAGTATTCAAAATAATAAAAAACTAGGTTTATTGAGCGAAAATCATTTTAAACAGTGCATTAAAGGTTATTAAATTTCAAACAATTGATTAGTTTTAAAGAAACAAAAAATTATGGCTAAAAACGATAAAAAGCCGTCAGAGTTTGAAAGAGAATTGGTTCCAGAAAATAAATTAAAGAGCTGGAAAAGCTTTTTAGGAATGTATGCCGGCGAACATGCAGCAGGTACAGAATTTATGATTGGCCCTCTTTTCCTCACTGTGGGAGTAAGTGCTTTTGACTTACTTGCCGGTTTATTTTTGGGAAATTTGATGGCGGTTTTATCTTGGCGGTTCATAACAGCTAATATTGCAGTTAAAGAACGTTTTACACTGTACTTTAAACTTGAAAAAATTTCTGGAAAAAAATTGGTAAATTTTTATAATGTAGCCAATGGTGTATTATTTTGTTTTTTGGCGGGTTCCATGATCACAGTTTCGGCAACTGCAGTAGGAGTTCCTACAGGTATGGAAATGCCTAAGCTGACTGATGTAATGCCCAACAGTGTCACATGGATAATTGTGGTTATAATCATAGGAGGCCTAACCACATGGATAGCAGCCAGAGGATATGGAATGGTTTCCAGGGCGGCCAACTGGATGTCTCCAATTATTGTATTGGCTTTTTTAGCCTGTGGTGTTGTTGCGTCAAACCAATTGGGAATACAAAGTTTTTCCGATTTTATAGCCGTTTGGGGAGAAGGATCAGAACCCTTTCCCGGACAAATAAAATACACCTTTTGGCATGTTTTTCTATGGTCGTGGTTTTGTAATGCAGCCATGCATATCGGAATGTCCGACCTTTCAGTATTCAGATACGCCAAATCTGCAGAGTCAGGCTGGACTACTGCCGCTGGTATGTATATAGGTCATTACGTGGCTTGGATTGCAGCCTGTTTACTATATGCCGTCTATATTAAATCGCCTGAAGCAGCTGCTTTTTTGGCAGAGGGAACTGCCCCGCCTGTCGCTCCTGGTCCGCTGGCCTACAACGCCATTGGTTGGTTTGGAATAATTGCTGTTATATTAGCGGGATGGACCACTGCCAACCCTACCATTTATAGATCAGGATTGGCATTTCAGGCCATACTTCCTAAATGGTCTATTTCAAAAGCTACGTTATTGGCAGGATCTGTGGCGACCATCGCGGGTATTTTCCCCGCCTTTGCCATGAAACTCCTTGATTTTGTTGCAGTATATGGATTTATCCTAGCACCTGTTGGTGCTGTAGTTGTTTTTGAATACCATTTTGCGGATCGTTTTGGCGTGATCAAAAACTACGCTGAAAAAAGCAACATCGCTTTCAACAGGTCAGTATTTTTTGCCTGGTTGACCAGTTTTGTGATCTTTTTTGGCTGGTCTAAAACCCAAGAGGTGTTCTTATCTTTTCTAACTCTTCCTGCATGGTTGTGTTGTGGAATCCTTTTTATTATTTTTAGTAAGATTTTTCACAGAAAGTAATTCCCCTAATTGAAATGTCAAAACCAATTCAATACAATCCACGTTATCCTTCAATTGAAGATCTAAGGGCCAAAGCCAAAAAACGAATTCCCAAATTCGCATTTGAGTATCTAGACGGGGGTTGTAACGAAGACATTAGTCTTTATAAAAATACAAATGAGCTCCGAAAAATAGAGATGAAACCCCGCTATTTAGTTCCTTTCCAAGGAGCTAACTTAAAAACCGAATTATTTGGACATCAATACGAGGCTCCTTTTGGAATATCTCCTGTCGGTCTTCAGGGTTTAATGTGGCCCAGGTCTCCAGAAATTTTGGCCAAAGCCGCTTTTGAACATAATATTCCATTTATACTTAGTACCGTTACTACTGCCAGTATTGAAACCATCGCCAAAATTACAGAGGGTCAAGCTTGGTTCCAACTCTACCATCCTGCTGAAGATAGAGTAACTGAGGATATAATAAAAAGAATTGGTGCGGTAGGTTGTCCAGTTATGGTTATTCTTGCAGATGTTCCCTCCTTTGGATATCGACCCAGAGACATCCGAAACGGATTGTCCATGCCCCCCAGAATGACATTACAAAATATACTTAGGGTAATGAAAAGACCCGAATGGGCTCTAAGAACACTGATCAATGGACAACCAAATTTTGAAGTATTAAAACCCTATATGCCCAAAAATCTTAATTTAAAACAACTGGGCAAATTCATGAATGCCACTTTTGAGGGACGTCTGAATGAGGAAAAAGTAAAGAAATTGAGGGACATGTGGAAAGGTAAATTGGTGATAAAAGGAGTAGAGTCTCTGGCAGATGTTGAAATGGCGATTCGATTGGGTTTGGACGGCATTATCATTTCCAACCATGGGGGAAGACAGGTAGATATGGGACAAGCCACGATAACCTCATTACAAACAATTGCACCAAAGTATAGGGCTCAAATAAAAATTATGATGGACAGCGGTATTCGAAGTGGAACTGATATTGGTAGAGCACTTTCCTCCGGAGCAGATTTTACTTTTTTGGGAAGGAGTTTTATGTATGGTGTCTCTGCACTGGGAAAAAAAGGTGGAGACCATACCATTTCTATATTAAAAGCACAGTTAACCCAAGTGATGGAGCAGATGTGCTGTGAAAACCCCAAAGACCTCGCCAAAAGGCTTATTTAGATAATAGAAAAGTTTAAAACTTATCCTACTCTGTAACGATTCAATATATCCATATTCAGATCAAAGCCAATCCCAGGCCTTTCAGGAACCGTTACGTATCCATCGCTGTCTAATTTTAACTTTGGAAAAAATAACTCTTTTCGAAGTTCGTCCACCTCAGATGGGTAATACTCAAGTAACTCACCATTTGAAACCGCAGCGACCAATGGTAATTGCAACTCTTGACATCCGTGGGGTGCAACTTTTAGACCCTTTTCTTCAGCCATTTTTGCGACTGCCAAAGCCACATCATAGCCGGGACAAATGGTAGCATCTACATTAAGTATACTTGCTCCCTTATTTTCAATAAGAGTTTCAAAATCAGCTAGTGTGTAGTAATTTTCTCCCGCTGAAATGGTCAAAGATGTTGAGGCATTTAAGGTTTTGTGGGCTTTAAAATCATGTATGGCCAAAGGCTCTTCAAACCAATACACGTTGTAGTTTTCCATTTCTTTAGCATATTCCATGGCAGTGGGCAAATCAAAAGCGCAATTGGCATCTACGAGCAAATCTAGATCGGAGCCAATGGCTTCTCTGGCAGCTTCGATGCGTTTCATGTCCATAGCAATTCCAGCAGAGGGATCCCCAATCTTGATTTTTACGGCGGTTGCATTCAATGTATTAACATTGTAAAGCAATTCATCCTTTAATTCCTCAAGTCCCTTATCTTTTGCATAGTATCCCCCGGCAATATATGCCCTTACTCTTTTTTGCTGACCTCCCAAAAGGCTGTGAATGGACTTGCCCTCCATTTTTCCCCTTATATCCCAGCAAGCAATAATTATTGCAGCCAATACCTGAGTATGTAGTCCAGCAGAACCTAGAATTTTATTTTGCTTTTCTCCCAATTTGAGGGTCAATTTTTCTGTTTCTAGGGGATTCTCTCCAATCAAAAAAGACTTGTAATAGTCCACAAAAAGCTTGGAAAAATTATTGGGTCGTACTGCCGCCGTACCACCATTCCATCCTATTCCATGAATTCCCTGATCAGTATAAACAGTTACTAAATGAAGTCGACCTGGACCATAAAAATGCATACCATTCCATATCCCAGGTCTCTCCCATTCAAAGGACTGGCTGGTGATTTGAGTGATTTTGATTGCCATAAGTTGTAAAAAATTTTAATCTAATGAAATTATTTCTTTTATATCTTCTGGAAATTTGTCGGGTACCAATTCCCATAATATCGGCAAAAGGAAGTAAACCATTACAGTAATGATAAGGATTGATGTAATGTTCAATAAAAATCCTTTTTTAACCATATCTGGCATTTTCAAAAAGCCTGAACCAAAAACTATTGCGTTTGGTGGTGTAGCAACCGGCAACATAAAAGCACATGAAGCAGATACAGAGGCAGCAACCATCAATACAAATGGATGTAAATCAAATTCAAGACAAATGGGAGCCAAAATAGGAAGCATCATAGCAATGATTGCCATATTTGAAGCAATCTCTGTTAAAAAATTAACCACAGTTGCCAATAAAATAAGTAAAAAAAAGAGGTTCAATGTGCCAAAAACAGAAATTTGATTACCGACCCATTGAGACAATCCGCTGCTGTCCACTGCTTTGGCAAAGGACATGCCAGAACCCAACAATAATAGTACCCCCCAAGGTAAATTTACTGTATCCTTCCATTTCAGAATTTTTTCCTTCTTATCTTTTGAATTGATTATGAATAAAAGTGTTGCAAAAAATATGGCAATTATCGTATCGTCAATATTGGGGAAAATATTTTTAAGTAAAAAATTTTTTGTTATCCAACAAATAGCCGCTGCTATAAATACAAAGCTTACCACTTTTTGCTCATATGTAAAACTACCCAATCCCTGCCTCAATTTTGAAATCTCTTCTCTACCTCCAATAAAACTAATTTCTTTAAAAGAAAAAGCCATTCTGGTCAAATAATACCATGAAAAGAACAGGAGTATCATTGAGAGTGGAAAGCCAAAAATAAACCAATCAATAAAAGATATTTCATAACCATATATTTGAGAAATGGCACCCGCCATGACCATATTTGTTGGAGTGCCGATCAGTGTAGATACACCTCCAATGGATGCACTGTAAGCAATCGAAAGCATTAATGCCTTTGCAAAAGTATTGTGTTCGTCCACATTAACCTTTGAATTAACCTTTAATTGTTTAATGATAACAATTCCAATGGGCAACATCATAACTGAAGTAGCGGTATTGGAGATCCACATTGATAGAAAGGCTGTGGCGAGCATAAAGCCCAAAATAATTTTTCTGATATCCGTTCCTATTAAATAAATGATAGTAAGCGCAATACGCTTGTGTAAATTCCATTTTTCGATGGCAATCGCGATTATAAAACCACCCATAGTAAGAAAAACCAACTTATGTCCGTAGGATGCAGTTGTATCAGCCAATTCCATCCCGCCTGTGAGAGGAAATAGAATCATAGGAAGCAATGCTGTTACTGATATGGGAAGGGCCTCAGAAATCCACCATATAGCAATCCAAAGTGATGAAGCTAAAACCGCTTTTGAAGCGGCATTTAGATCCTCTGGATTAAAAAACAAAAGGATCAGAAAAAATACACTCGGTCCCAAGTAAAGTCCAAATTTTTTAGAGGACATTGCATTTTTTTTTAAATATAAAGGATTTATCAAACTTTATTTTCAAATGAATAAAAAATCTCAAGAAAAAACAGTTTTGACTTATCATTAGATATTAACTAATGTTTTATTTCCCCGATTTTGGATTTATTTTTGTTGAATATGGAGAAAGTTAAAACATTAATAATCGGCAGTGGCCCAGCAGGTTACACTGCTGCTATTTATGCCGCTCGTGCAGACCTAAAACCTATTTTGTACACCGGAATGGAACCGGGTGGACAATTAACTACAACAACTGAAGTGGATAATTTTCCAGGGTATCCTGATGGAGTTGATGGCCCTACTATGATGGTAGAATTACAAAAACAAGCCGAGCGTTTTGGTACTGAGGTAAGGATTGCCCATATAAACAAGGTGAAATTCTCGAGGGAAGTTGGAGGAATCCATAAAGCATATGTTGAGGATGGAGCGGAGATTCACGCACAAACTATTATCATCAGTACTGGAGCCACAGCCAAATATTTGGGCTTACCCAGTGAACAAAAACTTCGAGGTGGAGGAGTTTCTGCTTGTGCCGTTTGTGATGGTTTTTTCTACAAGGGTCAGGAAGTCGCCATTGTAGGGGGAGGTGATACAGCCGCTGAAGAGGCTACTTATTTGGCCAACATTTGTTCCAAAGTCACTATGTTAGTCAGGAAAGATCATATGCGGGCCTCTAAAGCCATGCAGCACCGGGTAACCAGTATGCCCAATATTGATCTGCGCTACAATCATGAGATCGATGAAGTTTTGGGAGATCAAGTCGTGGAAGGACTTAGAGTTTTCAATAACCAGACTGGTAAAAAAGAGGAAATTAAGATTACTGGACTATTCATTGCCATTGGACACAAACCCAATACAGATATTTTTCAAGGTCAATTGGATATGGATGATGACGGATACCTGATCACAAATGGTAAATCAACCAAAACTAATTTGCCAGGCGTTTTCGCTTCCGGAGATGTGCAAGATAAAGAATACAGACAAGCTGTAACAGCTGCAGGTACTGGTTGTATGGCTGCATTGGATGCGGAACGCTACTTACAAACCTTGTAGATCAAAAATTACCCTCAGGATTATTAGCTTCAAAATAGACTAGATTTTTATCTTCAAAACCATAGACCACATTAATTGGGTTGCAGCATATTTCGCAGTCCTCTACATAATCTGTTTGACTCAATGAGGGGTCTAATAACATGGAAATCTCCTCCCAGCAATAAGGGCATTGAAAGAAATGTTCATACATTAGTTCTTTGTAATTGATTCAATGTCAGCAACGAGTTTATCCCAATTTTCCATGTGTTGTGACAATCGTTTTTTCTTTTCTTGGTATTGATCAAAAAAATCAGGGATGCTGATGGTCTGATCATAATTAATCTCTAATTCAAGGTCAATACCTTTAATCTCCTTTTCTAAAGTGGAGATTTGATTTTCAAGCTTACTAAGTTTATTTTTAAGTGATTTCTCCTTTTTCTTAAGGGTGTAATCATTATGTCGGACATCCAATGATTTACTTTTACGTTCTGTCTTTTCCAATTCTTTTAAGGTATCCCATTTTTTGTTTACTAAATAGGTATTGACATCGTCCAAATACAGTTTAGTTTTACCATTCTTAAATTCAAGTACTTGATGACACAATCCAGATAGAAAATCACGGTCGTGAGAAACCATTAAAAGGGTCCCCTCAAAATTAATGAGTGCATCTTTTAATATCTTTTTGGATTGAATATCCAAGTGATTCGTAGGTTCATCCATAACCAAAACGTTTAAAGGTTGCAAAAGTAGCTTGCAAAGCGCCAGTCGGTTGCGTTCTCCACCAGAAAGCACACTGACTTTTTTTTCTACTGAATCCCCTCTAAATAAAAATGCACCTAGCATATTTCTGACCTTACCTCTGTTATCGGATGTGGCAGCATCTTGAACAATTTGTAAAACTGTTTTGGAAGTATCAAGGGTTTCGGATTGGTTTTGAGCAAAATAACCTATTTTGACATTATGCCCCAACCTAAGGTTACCTGTCCCCTTGATCACAGATACAAGTAATTTGGCGAGTGTAGATTTGCCCTGACCGTTTTGACCTACAAAAGCCAACTTTGTTCCCCTTTCAATATAGAGATCTATATCGCTTAGTACTTTTTTATCACCGTAACTTTTTGCTAGGCCTTTGGTTTCAAAAATCATTTTTCCAGGTTGAAGGGCTACAGGAAACTTAAGTCTCATGGCTTCTGTCTCTTCTGCATCAATTTCGATACGTTCCACCTTATCCAGTTTTTTGATTAGTGATTGTGCCATGCTGGCTTTGGATGCTTTGGCCCTAAAACGCTCAATAAGTTTTTCAGTTTGTTGGATTTGCTTTTCTTGATTTTTCTGGGCGGCCTGCTGTTGTGCTCGCATCTCCTCTCGTAAGGTCATAAAAAGGGTATAGGGCTTTTTCAAATCAAAGTGCCGTTTGTTAACAATCTCGATGGTTCGGTTCGTTACCTGATCCAAAAACATTATGTCGTGAGAAACCAATATCACAGAACCTTTGTATTTCATTAAAAACTGCTCCAACCACTCTATCGAATCAATATCCAAATGGTTAGTTGGCTCGTCAAGTAAAAGAAGATCGTGAGATTTGAGGAGGATTTTTGCCAATTCGATACGCATACGCCATCCCCCTGAAAAGTTAGAGGTAGGTTGATCAAAATCAGAATTAATAAAGCCGAGCCCTGCCAATATTTTTTCAGATTGGGCTTTGTATTGATAGCCTCCCATAACCTCAAATTCGGTCCCCAGATCACTCAACTCCTGAATAAGTTCATGATAATTATCAGTTTCGTAATCTGTTCGGGTATTGAGCAGATCGCTGACTTGGTCTTGACGGGATTGATTTTTTAAAATTTCAGGAAATGCTTGAAAAGTTTCCTCCAAAACTGTTCGATGATTTTCTACCTCTAACTCTTGCGGCAAATAACCAATGGTAGCATTTTTTTCTATAGACATCCCCCCTACAGAGGGACTGTTTTTTCCAGCCAATAATTTGAGGAGAGTACTTTTTCCTGCGCCATTTTTTCCAATAAGTCCAATGCGATCACCCCGACCAATTCTGAAGGAAAGGTTTTCAAAAAGAACTTCCCCTCCAAAAGAAACCCCTAAATTTTGAATATCAAGCATGATTCATTTATTCAGTTACTAAAATACTGTTTTTCAAATCGTTTTATATCGGCTTCGGGTGGGAGTTTTTCTTTATTGTTTATGAACCGGAAAAGCCAGTTGGACAATAGAGGAGCCATTAGCACTCCGCGGGTTCCTAAACCATTCAAAAGGTATATTTTGTCATATTTGGGGTGTCTACCTATCAAAGGTCTTCTGTCTATGACAGTAGCTCTAATTTGAGCTTTGTGATCGAGAATTTGAAAAGGAAGTTTAAGAAATTGTTTTAATTTAATAATTAACCATTCTTTTCCCTTTTCAGATAATTTGGTGGTCTTGTCCATTTTATTAAAAGTTGCACCCACCCAAAAGGTTTTATCTCCCATAGGTGATAAAAAAATAGGTCCTTTAAAAATGACCTTCTCAGTAAGATGTTCACACTTTATAATGAGGATTTCACCTTTGGAACCGATCAATGGTAAATAATTGAAATATGGATTTTTGACCCCTTGATATCCCTCGCAAAATACAATTTGACGCGCTTTAATATTTTTATATTCCACATCTTCACCTACAATTAATGCCTCATAATCTAATTTTTCTGATAGAAATTGATGGGGAACAATTTTTTTGATATAGCAAGTCAAAAGTGTTATAATATCAACTCTGGCACTTTGTGTCACCTCTCCAAAAGCAAAAGGAGCACTGACCTCGGGAAATTTATCTTTTGGAATCAATTGTTGATTTAAATACTTTTCAAGAGAAGTTCTTGAGGCAGCAATGCTCCAATTATTTTGTTCCTGAATATCATTTAAGATTCTATAAATGGGTAATTGAAGAATGATCTGGGTTTGAAGCCATTCCTCTAGATTGGAATAAAAGGGGAGTGCATAATCTAAAAATTCCTTTGCTTTCCATATGGGATTGAATCTTTTTAAAACAATTGGATTGACAATTCCCGCAGCGATATGAGAGGCACTATGATCATCTTGAGTCAGCACTACAAAACTTTTATTCTGCCTTCGTAATTGTTCAGCATAATTGAGACCGGCGATTCCAAAACCCACAATTAGTGTATCTACTTTCATAAATAAAAAAAGCGTTATCATTCGATAACGCTTTAAAAGTGAACGTATTTTAATTTAGTTATTCCATAAATCCTGTTCGTAATCCCTAATAACAGATTTAATTCTCTCAGATTCAAGAAGCATCCTTAAGGCATCTTCCTGTATATATTCATCAATTTGCCTATCCTCATAAATATTCTCTTCTTTATAGATTACTGCATTGAATCTTCTAGAA
>JAYPMF010000004.1:4813-18292 GCA_038129785.1 Flavobacteriaceae bacterium | reverse complement strand
TATGATCAAAGGTAATTGGCTGAGATGAATTTCGAGTATTGAAAACTTTATTAGAATTTAACACAGGTCTTGCATCGGGGAACCAAACCCAAAATAAAGGAACTGGTTCATCGTTAGCATCAGGATTAATATTATAATCTTTGAGTTTACTAGGTTGAATAACATATGGGGCTATTCCAAGCAACCTATATTTTAATTCTCCTAGACGTTTGTCAACGTACCAGGTACCCTTTATTCTATATTGTCTGACATATTTTGCAGATAAATCATAATTGACTATAAAATCATTATTCCAAATACCACCAATTGTCCAATATCTGTCGGGAGAAATCATTATAGTAATCAATTGCGGCTTTTGTTGTATCAGGATAAGAAAAATTTACCTCCTCAGTTTCAAGTTTATTTCGAAAATAGGGATCAGAATATATTTCTTTAATCTCACGATTTTCAATTCCGTCTTTCAAAACATCCCATAGAGATTTTCTGTCTGTTCCAAGATTATCAGTTTCTGTGGGATAATAAAAAGGAAAATTTACTCTCTCATCTAAATCAATAATTTCCCAGACAGTTTTAGACCAAAGTACGTCTCTGTCATCAACATATCCATACTTGAGAGGTTCCTCGTCATTTGATTCTAGCTGCTGGTCATTCAAAACACCTACATCCTGAGGTACCCTGGCGTTTAAGAGGTTTGCCTGGCCTTTACAGATTAACGCATTTAAAAAAAAGGCGATTGATAGAATGTAATAAGCATGGAATTTCATAAAATCATATAATTTGAACTATAACAGGTCTACACTTTTGAAGTTGAAGATTTGGATTTTTTGTTGCCTTAACCTTTATATCAAAAATAGTTACTTTTGATCCAGATCTGGCGCTTCTTAGTGTTCGTTTTGCTTTATCGTCAAATCTATCTCCTGAAACAATTACATCAGGAAACCCTTGTACACTGAGGGTAAAACCAACAACTCTTATTGGCAAATCAAAATCGAAATCTTCAAAGGTAGCCGATATTTTTTGATTGGCTAAAGCAGATTTTGGGACAGATACCGAACCGGTCTCACCTAAAACAACACCTGAAGGTGAAGGCAATCCCTTAATTCTGAACTTTGTAATAGTTGATACTGTTTTTCCATCAGGTAAAGATCCACTTGCTTTTATAGAAATCTCTCTACCTCGACCTGGAGTTAAACTGTATTTACTGCCCTTTCTTCTTTTCAGTCCTGGAGCAGATGCTCTTACTTTATTATCTGGTATACCAGGTATTGAAATAGTCATGGGGTTTTCTACACCCCTATATACTACATTCATTTTATCTGCTGAAATAACTGCGGAATTGGGTTTAGAAATTACTGCGAAGGATTGGTTAACAGGAATTTTTGATTCTACACCATCGTTAAGAAATATTAAATCACCTGTTATTTCGTGATCTCCTGGACTACCAGCAGAAACATTAAGTTTAATCCCTCCAGCAATAAGTTCGTAATCATTTTCCTGAAGTGGTCTGCCGTCAAGCTTTAAGTCAACCCTGTTTGGATTTTGGGCGCCACCTTTTCTCCCCAAAACGACACTCCCATCAAATTTTTCCCCCTGATAATATGCACCTTTTTCAGTTTTCAACAAACTGATATAGTTGGATTCATTAACATTGGAGGACATTTTCAGTTCCTTTCCCATTAAAGTAGCAAATACGTCATGTTCAGTTTGGCGAATGTCGTTTTGCATCATAGAAAATTTAGCAAGTGAGGAAACTAAAGGAAAACCTTGAAAATTAGAATTCAACCATGGTTGATCCATACCATCTCTATTTTTAATATTTCCATTTTCATCACCCGTAAAAAAACGAGCTTCAACCATCTCAATATACTCAGGATACTGACTACCAAAGACTTGAATCACGTGCATCTTATATGTATTTATCATATCAATGAACTCCTGAGCTGCCTCTCCTCCACCTTCTTTGAAGAAAATTACATCTAAAGCTTCTCCTTTATCCATTTGAGCATATTCTTTCAACTCCGGATCTTTTTCTCTTTGCTTTTCTGTAATTATACTCATGATCTCAGATATTCTGTCGTAGAACTCATCAGATTCTTTTTTAATTTCAGTAGCAGTTCTAAGGTGTCCTACCCACTTACCACCTTTTTCTTCAGCATTTACTTTAATATTTTCGAAAATATTGTTGTTACTTTCATCTACCCTTTCATTGGCATCACTAATTTTTTCAAACATCTGGCCAAATCCATCTAAAACTTCCTTACTTACATTCAAAGCAAGCATGGTGATGAATACCAAATACATCAAACTAATTAGTTTCTGCCTGGGTGTTTCTTTTGCTCCAGCCATGTCCTATTCTAGTTTTTGTTCATCGCATTAAGCATACCATTGTATACTTGGTTCAATGCAGCAAGATTTTGAGAGAGTGCCTCCATTTGTTGCTTGAGTTTTGTGGCATTTTCAGCAACTTGATCATTAAAGGCAGCATTATTGCCTGATGTACTTATTTGCTGAGCATACACCTTGTTGAGTTGCTCCAATTTTTGAGATGCTTTAACCAATTGTTCACCATAGCTTGCCGAGGATGATGCAGCTTCAGCTGCAGGAGTCAATGATTGAGCAGATGCCTCAAGATTTTTAATGCTTCTTGTCAAGTTGTTCATCAAAGCGACATCAAGCTTGGCCTCTTTAAGCATTTCATCAATTTTTGAGGAGAGCCCTTGTTCTCCACCGCCAGAGGATGCTTTGGCAGCCCCTCCTTTGACTTTCTTTACAAAATCTTCGTGTTCCTCTTTAATTTCCCCAGTATTTAATGCAGCTACCGTAAAAATCAAGGCCTCAGTCCCAAGACCAAGCCCAAGTACCAGACCTCCAGTAATGGGGCCAATCTCCAAGTGGAGAATTTTAAATAATGCGCCTATGATTACTACTGCACCCCCTAATCCAAATAGCATGTGCATTGCAACTTTTCCTCTTAATCTTTTTTTTAACAGTTTGTCATCCATTTTAATATAGTGTTATAGTTATGATGATTTAAAAATATAAATTTATTTGATCTTAACCTTAGATGTTCCGAGATAATCTTGAACAGTTCTAAATCCAATATAGCTTCTCGAAGTGTCAGAGTACTCATAATCTCGTGAACTAACCCTTAAAAAATATGCAACATCTTTCCATGATCCACCTCTGATAACTTTTCTCTTCTCCTCTCTAATTGAAAGATTCGGATTTAAAGTAGATACGTATTCGTATGCTCCCGAATCATATGAGGAACTGGTCCATTCAGAAACATTACCTGCCATATTGAATAGATTAAAGTCATTGGGCAAGTAGGATTTAGCTTCTACAGTATATACGGCTTGGTCAGCAGCATAATCACCCCTGAGTGGTTTAAAGTTAGCCAGAAAACAAGCCCTGTCATTAAGCAAATAGGGTCCTCCCCATGGATAAGTACCTGAAGGAACACCACCTCGGGCAGCATACTCCCATTCTGCTTCTGAGGGAAGTCTAAAATTATTAACTAGTGGCTTTCCCTTAGATTTCTGGTAACTGTTTTTATAATGTGTTCTCCAATGACAAAAGGCGACAGCTTGTTCCCATGAAATTCCTACAACAGGATAATCTTGAAAAGCCGGATGTGAGAAATACTCATTATGCATTGGCTCATTATAAGAATATATAAAATCTTTGATCCAAACAGTTGTATCAGGGTAAATTCTAACTGTGTCAATTTTAATATATGGCTTACGGTTAATGAATTTATTGCGGGTGCTTTTAGATTCAGCAGCTGCAGCCTCTGCATCAAACCAGGTATATTTATATTGTAATTTAGAAACATCAATTTTCATCTCACCATCGTACCAGAGGTCTGGAGGCAAATACATTGAATCTAGTACTTCAGAATATGCGGCATCTGGATAATCTTCAGTATCCCAATAAATATCATTATCCCAATTTAGAGGCCTTAGATATTTATCGGGTTCAACATCATAATAATTTTCCCTCATGTATTTTTGAAAAGGAGTTAAATCAGATGTATCAGAGTCTTTATATGCAAACTCATTGATACCATCAGTATTTCCGTCTTCTCCAAGACCTTCCTCTTCAATTTTCCTTGCAAGTAGGGCCATGGTCACAGAATCCTTCACCCAATAAACGAATTGCTTATACTCAGAATTTGTAATTTCAGTCTCATCCATATAAAAGGAAGGTACTGTAACAGTTTTTGCTGCAGCATTATTAAGTCTCGCCACATCTTCATCAGACTTACCCATGATAAATGCACCTCCTTCAATAAGGGTCATTCCATAAGGTTTTTCTGGGAACCATTTTTTCTGTTTTACTCCTATTAACTCTCCCCTGTTTTTATTACCGCAACTGTAAACAGTAATTGCAAATAGAATACACATAAGGAATCTCTTCATCACATGAGGCGATAGAAAGTGATAGTTGAATAAGTGTAAAACTAAAAATTTTCTCACTATGTTTTTTTCTAAATAATGTCCAAATATTCCCAATAGGTTTAAAAGCAAAAATAAGGATTTAATTTTCAATAATTTAACTAAATTCTTTTTGTAGCCTTCCACCACTTGTCAGGAATTTTATCATTGCAAGCATCTAAATAATCTTTATGCGTGCAAGGTAATAACGCAGTTGTTTTATTTTTATTATCCAAATAACTTTGATTTATTATTTCGATCCACCAACGATTGCTTTTTTCACTTTGGTAAAAAATCATTTCCATGTCAGATAAAGCTACAGTATATCTGACAAAACCACTACTGGTTAAGACAGGATACTCATCAAATCTGGAGCTGAAACCTTCTATAAAATACCATACAATTTGTGCCAATAATTGATTAGAAACAGTTGTATTGATCAGTTCAAAGACACCAAAAATGTTCATCCGATCACTTATTCCTGCGTACCTCGAAAGTGCGCAAATAGTCCTTGCATCAATTCCATTGGGATTACCCGAAGAATAGTTTACGGCTTTCCAACTGAGTGATTTCATATCGAATCCAGCGATATTAGCATCCCTAAAAAAAGGTTCAGACTGGACAACATCATCCAATAATGTGCCCAGCCTAATTGAATCGAAATGAAGTTTTTCCATCAAATCCAACTCCTCTTGAGCTATATAGTAACTTTGATAACCCAAATTGGTGAAGTTATATAAAAAATTGGGCTGTTCCATAATGATCTTACTCATGTATGACCTACCTGAAATTAATTCTTCCTCTTGTGAAAAATCAAATTGATTGTCAACTGATACAATGTTGACCAATTGATCAATGGCTTGAAATGATTGGTACATTGGGAAAATAAGATCGTGGCTTCCGCCAACAAAAACAGAGACAATATTCAACTGTCTAAGATGAATACAAATTTCTTTTAGAGCAAAATATGTGTCCTGAGGAGTGGCTCCGTTAGGCAAATCTCCCAAATCACAAATCTTAAAATTCCAATTTCCCGGAAAAAGACGATAAAAGGATTTTCTAAAATCCTCCAATTTAAATTTAGCGGTTGGAAAAAAAGAGTTTCTAATTTCCAAAAGGCCTACAATCGCAACACTACAGTCATTGAGTTCGGGAAAACCTAGCTGATCTGTATGAATCTCAATATTTTTACCCAAAGCCTGTTTGGGGTTGAGAACCATAGAGGAAAACACCTCTTCAGAAACAGGAACTAGCGATTCAAGACTCATTTTTCTTTTTACCCGTTTTGGGTTTTAAAAATTGTATTGCAGTTTCAAGGGTGATTTTAGTCGGATCAATGTCTTTTCCCAATTCGGCTTTTTTACTTCCCATAATAATATTTGATCTTCCCCATCTTGCTTTTTCAATTCTGATACCCTCCTCAGGCCACTCTTTGATCAATTTTTCTTTTTCTTTTTGGATTTTTTCCTTGATCAGCGTTTCAATTTCTTCATCCGAAAGATTGTCGAAATCGTATTTTTTATTAACGTTTATGAACAAACCATTCCATTTTAAAAAAGGTCCAAAACGACCTTTCCCTTTAGTAACGGGAAGTTGATCGAATGAATAAATAGGAGCATTTGCAGCTCTTTTTTCTTCAATTAAGGCGATGGCCCTATACAATTCAACAGACATTGGGTCTTCTCCTTTGGGGAGGGACAAAAACATATCCTGAAATTTAACATAAGGTCCGAATCTTCCATTGTTAACTGTCACTTCTTGATTTTCATAGCTACCAATCGATTTAGGTAATTTGAACAGTTCGAGTGCGTCCTCTAAAGTGAGAGATTCCAACTTCTGTCCAGGAGCCAAGCTTACAAAAACAGGTTTTTCTTCATCCGCTTGTTCACCAATTTGAGCGATAGGTCCAAAACGACCTAATCTCACTTTTACAAGCCTGCCCGACTTGGGATCATTACCCAAAATTCGTTCGCCAGATTCTCTGGTGGCATTTTCCTTAACAAAATTTACAGTTTTATGAAAACTTTCATAAAAACCTTTGATCATACTCGTCCAGTTTTCGGATCCATCGGCAATTTGATCAAAACTTTGCTCAACTTTGGCGGTAAAACTGTAATCCAAAATATTGGTGAAATTGGCCACTAAAAAATCATTGACTATGATTCCTACATCAGTAGGAATTAATTTTCCTTTATTGGCTCCAACTTTCTCTTTAAGGGACTTTGAAATAACTTTATGATCAACCAATTGCAGTTGGATGTAAGAACGAAATTCTCCATCAGAAGTTCCTTTATCAATATATTTTCTATTCTGAATTGTGGAAATCGTTGGTGCATAAGTAGACGGACGTCCTATGCCCAATTCCTCAAGTTTTTTTACCAACGAAGCCTCAGTATAACGATAAGAGGGTCGAGAGAATCTCTGATTGGCCTCCATAGATTTAAGGTTAATTAGCTCTCCTTTTTTAACCGAGGGTAATAAATCATTTTGTTCATCAGACTCTTCATCAACACCCTCCAAATATACTTTTAAAAACCCGTCAAAAGTAATTACCTCTCCTTTGGCTACAAAATTTTCCGAATGAGTACTGGCTTTAATTTTTAATTGTGTACGCTCCAATTTAGCTTCACTCATTTGAGAGGCTAAGGCTCTTTTCCATATCAGTTCATACAAACGGGACTGATCATATTCCAAATTGACTTTGACCCGACCAAAATCCGTAGGTCTTATCGCTTCATGAGCCTCTTGTGCTCCCTTGTTTTTAACCTTATATTTTCTAGGTTTTTTATAATCTTCCCCATAGAGTTTTTCAATCTGCTTGAGTGCCCCTTGCTGTGCTTCTTTGGACAAATTGACACTATCGGTTCTCATATATGTGATAAAGCCAGCCTCATATAGCCTCTGGGCAATATTCATGGTTTTACTTACAGAAAAATAAAGTTTTCTCGCTGCCTCTTGCTGCAGTGTTGAGGTAGTGAAGGGAGCGGTTGGGCTTTTTAATGCTGGTTTTTTTTCAATCGCATCAATAGTATAAGTGGCAGCTTTGTTAAGATTTAAAAACGCCTCAGTTGCCTCAGTAGAATCAAATGCTTTGGGAAGTAAGGCATTAATGGGCTTATTTTGTCGTGTATAAAAAATTGCTTGTACTTTGAAAGTTTGTTGTGGCACAAAGGCATTGATCTCCCTCTCTCGCTCAACAATAAGTCTTACAGAAACTGATTGAACTCTTCCCGCGGACAAGCCCCCTTTGACCTTTCGCCATAAAACAGGAGATAATTCATATCCTACCAAACGATCAAGTACTCTTCTCGCTTGTTGCGCATTAACTAAGTTGTAGTTAATATCCCTGGGATTTTCAATAGCATCCAAAATAGCAGTTTTGGTAATTTCATTGAAAACAATCCTTTTGGTACTATCGGATTTCAAGTCTAAGGTGTTGGCAAGGTGCCATGCGATGGCCTCACCCTCTCGATCCTCATCACTGGCCAACCAAACCGTCTTCATTTTTTTTACTAATGATTTAAGCTCACTGACTACTTTCTTTTTCTCGGAAGATACAATGTATTTTGGAGAAAAATCCTTATCAACATCCACTCCCAATTCATTGGAAGGCAGATCTGCAATATGGCCATAACTGGAGGCAACCTTATAATCTTCCCCAAGAAATTTCTCAATGGTTTTTGCTTTTGCGGGTGATTCTACTATTACGAGATTAGTGGCCATACGTTAATTTTTTCGAAAGCAAAATTATATAGTTTTTTTTAACACGCATATTTTATATCTTGAATAGTCATAAATTTCAAAATTTATTTAAAAAATTTTCCAACCCTTTCGTGTAAATTTTTTTACTATTTATAATTTTTTCGAATTTTGAGTTTTACAATTCAAATATACCCTCATCATTCTCAAAAAATTAGAAAAAGTTAAACTCTCTTCTTGAGTTCAAAGACTAGAGTAGTGTTTTTTTCTTGATTAAAATTTATAAATTAAACTATAACTTAAACATGACAAAAAGGCAGTTTTAGTTATATTTGCGAAAGTATAATACATACTATGTAATGGGAAAAATATCGACAAATGATTTAAAAGCTTATAATGTCTCACCCCATACAGGTCAAAGATCATTAGCTGTAACTGATTTTTTATTAAATAAAAAAAAAACAGTGTCAAAAACCCAAAAACAGTTTTATATAGAATCTTACGGTTGTCAGATGAATTTTTCTGATAGTGAGATTGTTGCTTCCATATTGGATCGAGAAGGCTACAGAATCACTAAAAAAATAGAAGATGCTAATTTAGTATTGTTAAATACCTGTTCTATTCGAGAGAAAGCTGAGCAAACTGTTCGTAAAAGACTGGAGCTTTTCAATGGACTAAAACGTAAGAATAAAGATCTCAAAATTGGAGTATTAGGTTGTATGGCAGAGCGCCTTAAACATAAATTTCTCGAGGAGGAAAAAATGGTGGATATAGTAGTTGGACCAGACGCCTACAAGGACCTCCCCAATCTTTTAAGAGAAGCCGAGGCAGAGAGAGAGGCTATAAACGTTGTCCTCTCCAAGGAAGAAACCTATGGTGATATAGCTCCTGTGAGATTGGCCACCAACGGTGTTAGTGCTTTTGTTACCATTACCAGAGGATGTGATAATATGTGTACTTTCTGCGTAGTTCCATTCACCAGGGGTAGAGAAAGAAGCAGGGATCCTAAAAGTATATTGGAGGAAATTAGTCAATTGGTAAACAACGGATACAAAGAAGTTATCTTATTAGGGCAAAATGTCGACAGCTACCTGTGGTATGGGGGTGGATTGAAAAAAGACTTCACAAAAGCCAGTCCATTACAACAAAAAACAGCAGTTAATTTTGCTATGCTTTTGAATTTAGTAGCCAATGCTCAACCCAAAATGCGTATTCGTTTTTCTACTTCTAATCCTCAAGATATGTCCCTTGAAGTAATTCACACTATGGCCAAATACGACAATATTTGCAACCACATCCATCTGCCTGTTCAATCCGGAAGTAACAGGATTCTAAAAAAAATGAATCGACAACATAGTCGAGAGCAGTATATCGAATTGATCAAAAATATTCGTAAGATCATTCCACATTGTGGCATTTCTCACGATATGATTGCTGGATTTCCGACAGAAACAGAGAAAGATCACAAAGACACACTTACCCTAATGGATTATGTTAAATATGATTTTGGATTTATGTTTGCCTATTCAGAACGCCCCGGTACATTGGCAGCCAAAAAAATTGAAGATGATATTCCAGAATCCACCAAAAAAAGAAGACTTCAAGAAATCATCGATTTGCAAAGAATACACAGCGAATGCCGAACCAAAAAGATGATTGGCAAAACAGTCTGTGTTTTAATTGAGAAAAGTTCAAAAAGATCCAGTGAATTTTGGAGTGGGAGAACAAGCCATAATACAGTAGCTGTTTTTCCAAAAGAGAATTATAAAGTGGGAGATTTTGTTGATGTCAAAATTAAAGGTGTGACCTCTGCCACCTTGATTGGAAATGCAATAGGAATCTCATCTTCAATCTGATATTATGGAATCACTACAAAACATCAAACAGCGTTTTGGAATAATAGGTAACTATGACGGCCTGAATAGAGCTTTGGAAAAAGCCTTGAGGGTATCTGCAACCGAAATTACCGTTCTGGTAACTGGTGAAAGTGGAGTAGGAAAAGAAAATATTCCTAAAATAATTCATCAATTTTCTCCCAGAAAACACGCCAAATACATTGCCGTAAACTGTGGTGCAATCCCTGAGGGGACTATTGACAGTGAGCTTTTTGGTCATGAGAAAGGGGCTTTTACTGGGGCCACTACCACAAGAAGTGGTTATTTTGAAGTTGCCGATGGCGGAACAATTTTTCTTGACGAAGTAGGAGAACTTCCCTTGCCTACGCAAGTAAGACTTTTGAGAATATTAGAAAATGGCGAATTTTTGAAAGTAGGTTCCTCTAAAGTTCAAAAAACAGATGTAAGAATAGTTGCTGCAACTAATATAAAAATGAATGAAGCTATTAAAAAAAGTAAATTCAGAGAGGACCTCTATTACCGTTTAAGTACCGTAGAAATTCACCTACCTCCCCTGAGGGAAAGAAAAGAGGATATTCAACTTCTGTTCAGAAAATTTGCCTCGGATTTTGCGCAGAAATACAAAATGCCCGCCTTGAGATTGGATGACGATGCTCAACGAATTTTGGAGCAATACCGATGGGGTGGAAATATCCGTCAGCTACGAAACATTGCTGAACAGATCTCTGTTTTGGAAAAAAACAGAACGCTTAATTCCAAGACCCTCAGAAATTATCTGCCCAATTTAGGATCTCAACTTCCGGCTGTCATTGATCACTCAGAAAAAGAAGCTGACTTTTCTTCAGAGAGAGAAATCCTTTACAAGGTTCTCTTTGACATGAAGAACGATCTCAATGATTTGAAAAAACTCACTCATGAATTGATGGAAAACGAGAGTATGAACTCGGTTCAAAAAAACAACCCCGAACTGATCAAAAAAATTTATGGTGAACCGGACAACCAAAACAAAAACGTGGAATTCATTGCCCCGGAGAGTAGCCCTCAAACCCACAAAACCCCTCCTCCAATCAACCAATACGATTATGCTGAAACGGTAATTGAAGAGGAACCCTTATCTTTATTGGAGAAAGAAATTGAAATGATAAAGCAGGCCCTAAAAAGAAGTAATGGAAAGAGGAAAATAGCGGCCCAAGAATTGGGCATATCAGAAAGAACCCTCTATCGAAAAATCAAACAATTCGACTTGCAAGATGACGAGAGTGAATAGATTATCTATTGGTATCTTTTTAATTTTACTCCTGTGTATTAAAGCTTGCGGTATTTACTCATTTACCGGAGCGTCCATTCCTGCTGGAGCGTCGACTTTTCAAGTAAATTTTTTCGAAAATCAAGCAGGTAGTAGACCAGGGTCTACCGTTGAACCAGGCTTGGATAGAGATTTTACCTTAGCTCTTCAAGATATTATCTTGGGACAGACCAATTTAAACTTAGTTAATTCAGGAGGTGATTTAGTTTATGAGGGAGAAATTACTCAGTATAGCATCACTCCGATGACATCAACCGCAAATCTTACTGCTGCTCAGAACCGGCTAACCATGAGTGTTAACCTTCGCTTTTTCAATACTAATAATGAGGATGATGATTTCGAAAAAAAATTTTCTTTCTTTTATGACTTTGCCGCAGAAAAACAACTTTATGACATTCAAGGCCCAGCACATGACGAAATCTTCGTTAGAATTACGCAAGACATATTTAACGAAACACTAGCCAAGTGGTAAACCCTATGAATAGAGAAACATTAGACAATTTGATTGAAAACTATAACTCCCATGATGAAATATTGATTTCTAAAATGGCATTATTGATCGAAAAGTATCCCTATTTCCAACTTCCCCGTTTTTTTTATGCTAAGTGTTTGAAAGACCAAAACAAAAATAATATTGATATGGCCCTAAATCAATTGGCACTGTATACTGCTGATAGGAGCATAATCAAACAAAATATAGAATCAAAATATCATCACCAAAAAAAAATAAAATCAGAAATTAAAAATGTTGAAACAACTATTAAAGATACCAATGAGTCAAAAATGGAGTCTAAATTAGGTTTACGTAGAGATAAACAATCTCAGAGTAGAAATATGCCAATTCATACAGGAAATATCAAAATTAAAAAATTAAAAAAAAATAAAACAGAAACAAAAAAATCAGAACCCCGATTAAAGAAATCAAGCCCTCCCTCGGTTGATATAAAACTAAATTTTCTGGATTGGATTCAGTTCACACAGGAAAAACAAAACCAGACAACCCTATCAAAAGAAGATAAGAAAGCTGGACCGCTAAGTGAGAAAATCCATATTATAGATCGATTTCTTAAAGCCAACCCTAAAATCCCACCAGGAGGAAAAAACGAGTCTAGTAATTACTCACTAGAAGAAGACTTCTACTCTAATGAATTAATGACAGAAACTTTAGCCAAAGTTTTGGTTAAACAAAAAAAATACAAAAAGGCCATAAGTGCCTACAAGATTTTAAGTTTGAAATATCCAGAAAAAAATGTTTCCTTTGCAGTTAAAATTCAGGAAATTATAAAACTGCAACAAGAATAATACATTATGGGAAGCTTTTCGATTTTTATTGCCTTAATCATTTTTGTGTGTTTTTTACTCGTTTTAGTAGTAATGGTTCAAAACCCAAAGGGTGGAGGACTTTCATCATCCTTTGGTGGAGGTGGACAACAAATGGGAGGTGTCCAAAAGACTTCTGATTTTTTGGACCGAAGCACATGGTTGCTTGCTGGGCTTTTATTGGTACTTATCTTACTATCCAATATTTCACTGGGAACCAGCAGTGAGAATTCTGATTCCCGCTTATTGCAAGACAACACTTTGGAGCAGTCCATCCCTGAAGTAATTCCTGAAACACTCCCAGAAATACCACAAGAAAATCCTCCAGAATAGTTTTTTGTGTCATGATGTCACCACTTGTGCTGTAATACTAAAATTTTGTCATGCCTTTGTTCTTGGCACGATTTGTGAAATATTTAATTAAACTAAAAAATAAAAATTAACAATGAGTAAAGTAAATATTCAGCCTCTGGCAGATAGAGTTTTAATTGAACCTGCTGCTGCAGAAACCAAAACCTCTTCAGGAATCATCATTCCTGATTCCGCAAAAGAAAAACCTCAAAAAGGTATCGTGGTCGCTGTCGGCCCTGGAACCTCTGAAAACCCTGTAACAGTCAAAGTGGGGGATCATGTACTTTATGGTAAATATGCTGGAACCGAGCTTCAACACGATGGAGCAGATTACATGATTATGAGAGAAAGTGACATATTAGCAATTGTATAATAGAAAAAACTAAGAAAAATGGCAAAAAAAATAGAATTTGATTTAGAGGCTCGTGACGGTATAAAACGTGGTGTTGACGCACTGGCTAATGCCGTAAAAGTTACTTTAGGTCCAAAAGGAAGAAACGTTATTATTGGA
>JAYPMF010000004.1:2139-4803 GCA_038129785.1 Flavobacteriaceae bacterium | reverse complement strand
GAGTTACGGTCGCAAAAGAAATTGAATTAGAGGATTCCCTTGAAAATATGGGGGCACAAATGGTCAAAGAAGTTGCCTCGAAAACTAATGATTTGGCAGGAGATGGAACTACTACTGCTACCATTTTAGCTCAAGCGATTGTCAAAGAAGGATTAAAAAACGTAGCTGCCGGTGCCAATCCATTAGACCTTAAAAGAGGTATTGATAAAGCAGTAAATTCCATTGTTGATTCTCTAAGTAAACAATCTGTAGAGGTTGGTAATTCCTCTGAAAAAATCAAGCAGGTGGCCAGTATTTCCGCCAACAATGATGAAAATATTGGAGTCCTTATAACCGAAGCTTTCGAAAAAGTAGGAAAAGAAGGTGTCATTACCGTCGAGGAAGCCAAAGGAACTGACACTTATGTTGATGTGGTTGAGGGAATGCAGTTTGATCGTGGATACCTTTCTCCTTATTTTGTGACAGATTCCGAGAAAATGGAAGCTGACCTGGAATCACCACATATTTTATTATATGACAAAAAAATCTCTGCGATGAAAGATTTACTTCCAATATTGGAGCCTGTCGCTCAAACAGGTAAACCTCTTTTGGTAATAGCAGAAGATGTCGATGGAGAAGCTCTAGCCACATTGGTTGTTAATAAGCTTCGTGGTGCATTAAAAATCGCAGCTGTTAAAGCTCCCGGTTTTGGTGACCGAAGAAAAGCAATGCTTGAAGATATTGCGATCCTGACCGGTGGGACAGTGATCTCTGAAGAAAGAGGTTTTACACTTGAGAACACTACAATAGATATGCTGGGTACCGCCGAAAAAGTTACCATAGATAAAGACAACACGACAGTGGTCAATGGTGCTGGAGAAACCGAAATGATTCAAGGTAGGGTAAATCAAATCAAATCGCAAATTGAGACCACGACCTCTGATTACGACAAGGAAAAACTACAAGAACGTTTGGCCAAACTATCCGGAGGTGTAGCTGTACTTTATGTAGGAGCTCCCTCAGAAGTCGAGATGAAAGAAAAGAAAGACCGAGTTGACGATGCGCTTCACGCTACAAGAGCAGCAGTGGAGGAAGGTATTGTTGCTGGAGGTGGAGTTGCTCTGTTGAACACCCAAAAAGTTCTCTCAAAATTAAAATCTAACAACGCTGACGAGGCTACAGGTGTCCAGATTATCCACAAAGCAATTGAGTCTCCGTTGAGAACTATTGTGGAAAATTCTGGTGGAGAAGGTTCAGTGGTTGTATCTAAAGTGCTTGAAGGTGGTGATAACTTCGGTTTCAACGCGAAGGAAGGTTCATTTGTCGATATGCTCAAAGAGGGAATCATTGATCCTAAGAAAGTAGCTCGTGTAGCCTTAGAAAATGCCGCTTCGGTAGCAGGAATGATCCTAACCACAGAGTGTGCTTTGATCGATATCAAGGAAGAGACCCCAGCTATGCCACCAATGGGCGGCGGAGGCGGTATGCCCGGAATGATGTAATCATTTATTTAATATAAAACCTGCTTTTTCAAGCAGGTTTTTTTATATTATTTTTTTCTATCGTATTGACAACAAACGGGCAGCTCATTGTATACCTCTTCTTTTGCTTTAGCTTCTGAGGTATCATGGCCTTTGGTTGCAATAGTGCTATGAATTGTTTCCAAATCAACTTTATTTGAATTGTAGATCAAATTGATTTGATTAGATGGGATCACCCAATCGGCCAATTTGACTCCCTTTATGGAGAGTGCCGCTTTTTCAATTCTTTTTTCACACATTTCGCAATTTCCGTATACTTTAAATCGTGCTTTAGTGTTTTTTTTGTGTTTTTCTTGAGCCAAGATTCCAAATGGTAAGGCAAGAAACAAGATTAGAATTTTTTTCATGATATTTTTTAATTAATATTAAATTTTGAGTCTTAGTCCGGAGTAAATCATCCCTCCAAAAATGGGAGCATAAATCTGAGCAGCATCAAAATCAGCTCCAAATGGATCCTCAACTCCAATTATAGGATTAATTTGACTATAATTTCCAATATTCTCTCCACCTAAATATATTTCAAATTTTTTAGAGAAAACTCGGGTCAATTGAGTATTCCAAAGTGAATAACTGGGAGAAAAACCTTTGGGGCGATCTATAAAATTATTGACCAATCGCTGCACCCCCACATAGTGATAGGTTAAATCCCACCGCCATTGTTTACCTAAAGCTGTAGTTTTGCTTTCCCAGCCCAAATTAGCAAAAAAACGGTTCTTAGCTAACAAGGGTTTTTGCATAAGTCCGCTTTTATAATCTATTCGCACATCGTAATTTTTATAGGCTGCTTTGAAATTTAATAAGTTTCGATAATAATAATCCACTTCTAATTGAAAACTTTTTGCCATGCTTTGCCCATGCAAGTTATAAAAAGAAATTTCATGAGGATTTTCCCAATCCACTACCACCTGGTCTGTGAAATCAGTAATGTAATAATCCGCAGATAGTGAAATTTGGTGAGGACTACCAATGTAAAATGATTTCGACAAGCCCAATCCGTAGTTCCATGCTTTTTCAGGATTTAGCCCGTAAATTTTGCCTTGGTTAGATTGTATTTTGATGATTCTATTGGTGACAAAAAGTGTTTGATTTTCCGCGAAGATGTTAGCAGCTTTTCTTCCACTACCCACCGATAAACGGATTACAA
>JAYPMF010000004.1:0-2129 GCA_038129785.1 Flavobacteriaceae bacterium | reverse complement strand
TGAGTTAAAAAAGTGCCTAAATTATTGTGAAAATCCATTCTGAAACCTGCGATCCAACTAAAGTTGTCGTTGTTGTCGTGTGTAAACTCAAAAAAGCCACCCATATTTTGATCCACTCTCTCGAACAAATAACCATTAACACGTTCAACATAATCGTCAAAACTAAAATTTAACCCTACTTTAAATTTATTCAGTGTATTACCAATAATAGAATTGAAAATCAAATTGGTGTAAAAGCTTTGCTGATTGATGTCATAAGTTTGCAATCCGAAATAAGAACCTTGGTCATGACTACTGTAGGCGGTTTGAAGGCCGAAACTTTGATAAGGAATCTCAGGAAAAACATAGCCCACCTTAAATGAGGCATCCCATCGTTTGGTTATTATTTCACTACCCCATCTATTTTTCAACACCCTATCTTTTTTTGGATCGTAGCTCATTGATCCCAATAATTTAACGTCATTCATATACCTCCAACTCAAAAAGCTGACCCATCCCTTTTCAAGATTTGTGTATTGCCAACGATTCATCAAATTGATTTGATCCGTGACAGGAAGATCTAGAAAACCGTCACTATTATTGTCAAATTTTTGACTTCTTTTATTCCTATGAACATATATACCTGTACTCCAATAATTATTGAACTTGTGGTTGGAGTGAGTATTTAATTCAAATCTGCCATTTATGGAGCCAAATAGATTGAGAAAAAAAGGAATATCGGTAATTGGTTTCCTCAATTCCGTATTTATTTGACCTGTAATACTTTCAAAACCATTAGCTACAGACCCTGCCCCTTTAGCTATTTGAATGCTCTCTACCCATGTTCCTGGTGTAAAGGTCAATCCATAAGCCTGAGATGCACCGCGGACCATGGGAATATTTTCTTCCGAAATCAATAAGTAGGGACTCGAAAGACCTAACATTTTAATTTGCTTGGTTCCAGTAATTGCATCTGAAAAGTTTACATCTATGGCCGGATTTGTCTCAAAACTTTCTGAAAGATTACAACAAGCAGCTTTGAGCAATTCCTGACTGCTGACCTTTAGGATATTTTGTGTTTGGATTAAGGATTTTTGAGAAGCTCTTCGACGTTGGGTAAGGGTGACTTCATCTAGTTCGTCCTCCTGATTTTGGATCATTTGGTGACTGATAAATGGACTAGATATTCTTAAAGTGTCGGTTTTAAAACCAATATAGCTAATGATCAATATCTCTGTATCCGGCGTTCTTTCCAACCGGAAAGCCCCCTCCTCATCGGTAACCGTTCCAATGGTGGTGTTTTTCCAAAAAACACTTGCACCGATAAGGGGATAAGTTTTTTTGTTCTCTTGGTATTGTACGACTCCGCTGAGGGGGTCTTGCGAAAAGACCGTTCCCCATGAAATACATACAATCAATATATATTTTTTCATGATTTTAGGGTTTAATTCAATATTAAATATGATAAGTATTTAATATTGAATCAACCGTAAAAAATAAGACTATGGTTAAGGAGAAATATTTTTTCTTTAAATACAGGGTTTTTAGACTTTACAAAAACAGTCTTAGGAAAGATGATTTTTGAAAGATTAAAAGTAAATGTATTATATCGTGGAACTGCGAAAAAAGTGACTAGCAACTCAGAATCAGTAGTTTTTTGAGGTTCATTGTTCTGGATAAAAACAGTTTTATCCTGACAACAGTGATTTTTTGTATCCTTAAAGCCTAAATGGGTGTCTTGACTTTTATCCAAAGCCATACCACAACCCTCTGCATTCCATGCCAGAGCAATTTCTTGAATATGTCCACCGCAATAATGAACATTCAATGCCACCCCAATTTTTGAAGTCAAAAAAATCAGGATAAAGAAAATGGCCTTTACACTCCTTGAATTCATTATATAAATTTAAGAATTTTATACAAATTGGTAAAATAACATAGTAACTGCCATCACGAGCATGGTCACATTTTCTATTAGGGTTGCTTCAGTCATGGGTAACTTTAAAGCAGTACCCAAACAGGCACAATTAATCTTATTTTTATCAAAAAGGGTGTAAACAACACCAAAAGTGGTAATTGATAGGATTACAATGGTGGTAATAAATGCAAAATTCAATTGCCAACGCAGCAATAACATCAAGCCCAAAAGG
>JAYPMF010000003.1:28214-43620 GCA_038129785.1 Flavobacteriaceae bacterium | reverse complement strand
AATCCCGAGGACGAAGAGACCCGATACAATTACGCTTTGGCCAAAGAGTTGTTGGAAAAGGAACAAGAGCAACAACAAAACCAAGATCAAAACGACCAGCAGGATCAAAAGGATCAAGAGGATCAGAAGGACCAGGACAATAAGGACGAGAATAAAGAAGGCGATAAAGATAAGGATTCTGGAAATGAAGATGAGGATAAGGAGGGAGATAAAAGAGAAAACGAAGAGGACAAAAAAGATGACGGGGATCAAGAAAAAGACAAACAACCCGAGCAAGGCGATTCAGAAAAAGAGCAACCCTCACCACCCCAACAAACCGAACTCTCTCCCGAACAGGTAAAAAGCCTGTTGGAAGCCATGAGCAATCAAGAGAAAAAAGTACAAGATAAGGTTAATGCCGAGAAGATACAGGGAACTCCCGTAAGAGGGCAAAAAGATTGGTAAAGTTTTATTGATGAAGAAAATTTTTGTTACCGTTTTAGTTTTGGTGATGGCCATCAGTCAGACGATGGCTCAAGGGGTGAGTTTTGAAGCAAAAGTTAGCAAAAGAACCTTGGGATTGAATGAACGTTTGCGTGTAGATTTTATCATGAATGAAAACGGGGATGATTTTACCCCACCAAATTTTGATGGATTTAGAGTTGTTCTTGGACCCAACCAGTCCATCAGTAATTCTTGGGTCAATGGAAAAAGAAGTTTTTCTAAAACCTATACCTATTTTTTAACCCCGACCCAAAAAGGAGCCTTAACCATAGCTCAAGCTACAATAAATATTGATGGAGAAACATATAAAACTACTCCTTTAAAAATTACTATTACAGAGGCTGTCAAGGTTCCAAGAGATCCCAACAGTCCAGAGTATTTGATTGATGACAACCTCCATTTGGTGGCCGAAATATCTAATACCAGACCTTTCCTTAATGAAGCTATTACGGTGGTCTACAAATTGTATTTCAGGAGTCCATTACGAATCTCTGATGGAAGGGTGGTTGAGAATCCACAGTTTGCTGATTTTTGGAGCCACAACATTGACATCCCCCAACTCAAAGTAGAAGATGCTACCTACAAAGGTGAACCATATAGTGTCGTGGTCTGGAGAAAAAGTGTTTTATATCCTCAAAAAACCGGAAAACTGTCCTTAGAACCGCTCAGTTTGAGTTTGGTCATCGATTTACCCTCAAACCGTAGAGATTTCTTTGGTAACAGAATCCTTCAACAATCATCAAGAATCGTAACTGCTGGGAGAAGGAACATTAATGTTAAACCCTTGCCCGAAAAAGGTAAACCGGCTAATTTCTTTGGAGCGGTAGGACAATTTGATTTTGATGCCCTGATCAATAAAAAAGCTTTAAAAGCCACTGAGTCCTTTGAAATTAAACTAAAGGTGACAGGTAAAGGTAATCTCAAGCTCTTTAATTTGCCGGAATTGGTTTTGCCCAATACATTGGAAGTTTTTGAGCCGGAACACGCGGAAAATGTGAAAACCACGCTGTCCGGTATGCAGGGGAATATTGAGGACAACTACACCGTTGTACCCCGTTTTCAAGGAAAATACCCTGTCGCTTCAGTCTCCTTTTCTTATTTTGACCCCAAAAAAGAAAAGTATTTTACTCTGCGATCCAGTGAACACATCGTGGATGTATATGGCGGTCCTGTGGCCAACAATTCTATTGATGATACAACACCTGCCGGGGTCAAGCAACTCCTCACCAATACGGATGAGTCTTTCCGATTCATCAAATTGAATCCCAATCTCGAACCCATAGTGAAAAAGGAGTTTTGGGATAGTAAACTTTTTTATATTTTATTGACTTCACCCCTATTTTTATTAGTTGCATTTGTTTTTTTGATGCGTCGTAATCAAAGACTTTCTGATGATGTGGAAGGATACAGACTCCGACTGGCCAACCGTTTGTCCAAAAAATATTTGGGCGAAGCCAAAAAGAATTTAAAAAATAAAGCACTTTTTTACGATGCGCTGGAAAGGACGCTATACAACTATTTGAAAGCCAAATTAAAAATCAAAATGGATGATTTTAGCAAGGAAAAAATAGTAGAGATCTTGACCAACAAAAAATTGGCTGTTGAGGAAGTTCAGTCCTTTATTGCCTTATTGGAAAACTGCGAAGTGGCCCGTTACTCACCGGCTACCGATGCAAAGATGCAACAAGATTTTGACCAAGCACTCTCTGTGATTTCTAATATTGATAAAAAATTATGAGAAAGCTTTTGATGTTACTTTCGGTATTGTTTCTCTGCTGTTTAATGGCTTTGGGTCAGGAAAAAGAAACCACTTTTGAAAATGCTAATTCAGCCTATAACGCCGGACAGTTTGAAAATGCGGTGATGCTTTATAAAGAGATTTTGGAGAGCGGCCAGCATAGTGCTGAACTCTATTTTAATTTGGCCAATTCTTATTATCGTTTGAATCAGGTTGGGGAGAGTATTTTTTATTTTGAAAAGGCGAAACAATTAAAGCCAACCGATGAAGACATCAATGTCAATAGTAATTTTGCTCAAAACATGGCCATAGATGCCGTAGAGGTATTGCCCAAATCCCAGATCACCCAACTCAGGGAAAAGACCATTGGTCTATTTTCTCAAGACGGATGGGCTTTTTTTATTATTCTTTTGGCCTGGTTTTTGGTCTTTTTTTGGGGACTTTATTTGTGGAATAAGGTCCCGGTTATCAAAAGAACTTTCTTTATTTTTACCCTTGTTCTGGGATCACTGCTCATGGGTTCTTTATCCATTGGGGTCATTAAATCCTCTATGACTGCCGATACTACTTATGGCATTTTGTTTAATAAAAAAATTGAGGTTTGGGCAGAGCCCAATTCCAGAGCAGAGGTTTTGTTTTTGTTACATGAGGGAACCAAAGTTCAAATGCTGGATCAGTTGCAGGAATGGCGAAAAATCAGAATCGCTAATGGTTCAGAGGGTTGGATCAAAAACGGTAGGGTCAGAAGCCTAAAAGGATTCAAATAAGTTCCTTGGGGAGTCCTTTGGATAACTCACTCCCCCAACTAAAGAGGTAATCTCCCAATTGAGTTATGGGTTTATAAAGCACGGAACTTTCCATCATTTCTGGATCGATGATCGTAACCCAGGTGTTGAGTTTTTCCAAAAAAAACAAGCCCACACTCATGATTATTGCCCATTTTAAAAAACCAAATAGAGATCCTAAAAATTTATTAAACAGTCCTAAGGATGCTTTACTAATAATTTTAGTCAGAGCTTTCGCCAATACAGAGACTGCGTAAACAATGATGATGAATATAATCAAATATGATACTGTTAAGGTAGCAACAGGATTCCAGTCAAAGTAATCGTTTAATAAATTGCTGACAAAACTGGAAAATTTTACCGCCCCCAGTAGCCCTGAGAACAGTGCACCCAAGCTGGCTACTTCAACAATGAAACCTTTAAAAAAACCTTTAACAAATCCAAAACCCAATGCAACGGCCAGTATGATATCAATTACATTCACTAGTACGAATGTACTTTATTTTTAGGAATCTATTCCTTACGTTTAGACTAAAGCAAGTATCTTTGAATGTGTTTAAAAATCAAACGAGAGATAAAAAGTTAAAGGAGCGCTGGGATCGCTTAGTTTCTATTCTCAATGAGCGGTTTTCTGACGGAGAAACAATAGATGTTGAGGGAGTTTTATATTTAGTTGGATTACAAGAGTTGGGCCAGATTCATCATAAAATGAAAAAAGATGATAATATCAATCTAATACACATAGGGATTTGTACTGTACTGGAACCTTATGGTTACTACCGATTTGATTTTTATGATGAGGAGGGCTGGCCTCATTTTGAACTTTTGGAAGCCTTACCTAATCTTAAGCCCGGCGAACAGAGTATTTTGATTAAAGAGGCATTGGTTGGGTATTTTTTAAAACGTGAGCTAATTCAATAAATGTTTACTTTTATCGAATGATTGATTTAATTAACGAAAATCTGACCTTAGTTAAGGGTTTTAATGCCCAATCCAAAGAAGAGGTCGAGGCTTTTAGAATAAAATATTTAGGTAAAAAAGGGATTTTAAATGATTTTTTTGCGGTCTTTAAAGAATTGCCTCCACAACAAAAGAAAGATTATGGTCATGCACTAAATACCCTCAAAAAGGCAGTTACCGATAAGGTAAAGGCCTTACAGGTTCAAAATGTTGATACCTCATCCCCGGGACTTAGTGGTGATTTATCCAGACCTGCTTTTGCATCTGATTTGGGAGCTCGGCATCCACTTTCATTAGTCAAAAATAGAATCGTAAATATTTTTTCTCAGATAGGTTTCAATATTTCTGAAGGTCCTGAGATCGAGGACGATTGGCATAATTTCACCGCTTTAAACTTACCCGAGCATCATCCTGCCCGCGATATGCAGGATACTTTTTTCATACAAACCGATCCCGATATATTGCTTCGTACACACACCTCATCGGTACAAGTTAGGTATATGGAAAACAATCAACCTCCTATCCAGACCATATCACCGGGTAGGGTATTCCGAAATGAAGCCATCTCTGCCAGGGCTCATTGTATATTCCATCAGGTAGAGGGGTTATATATTGACAAGAATGTTTCCTTCGCTGACCTAAAACAAACATTATTCTACTTTATTAAAGCCCTTTTTGGTAAATCAAAAATTCGTTTGCGACCTTCATATTTCCCTTTTACCGAGCCCAGTGCCGAAGTAGATATTTATTGGGGATTAGCGACAGAAACAGATTACCGTATCACCAAAGGAACAGGGTGGTTAGAAATCATGGGATGTGGTATGGTTGATCCCAATGTCCTAAAAAATTGTAATATCAACCCTGAGGAATATTCGGGTTATGCATTTGGCATGGGGATTGAGAGAATTGCAATGTTGTTGTATCAAATCGGAGACATTCGTCTTTTTTTTGAAAACGATATCCGTTTTCTCACCCAATTCCAATCTGAAAGTTAATCTAATTTTTTGACCAGTTTTTTAAAGACCTTTTTTGGTTTTTTTGAAGATATAGAATGCTAAAAACAGCGTCTATGATTGGAATTCTCGTAGAATATTTTTGATTGATCATCTTTGCTGATTGTGTCGCGTAGTAGCCCTCTGCTATCATCTTCATTTCCATTTGAGCGGCTTTAACCGTATAACCTTTACCAATCATACTGCCAAACTTGCGATTGCGACTGAAGACCGAATAACCTGTTACCAAAAGGTCTCCCAAGTAGGCCGAGTTGTTAATGTTACGTTTCATTTTGTAAACATCTTTAATGAAGCGTTTAATCTCCCTAATGGCATTACTCATGAGTACACTTTGGAAGTTGTCACCATATCCAAGTGCATGACCAATCCCTGAGGCAATGGCGTAAATATTTTTAAGCATACTAGCATATTCTGTACCAATGATATCATTTGAAATAGTGGTTCGAATGTATTCGGTTTTAAACATAGAGGCTATGGCTTTTGCAAGTTTTTTTCAATGCAGGCAACTGTTAGATATGATAAACGTTCCATAGCGATTTCCTCAGCATGCGAAGGGCCTGAAATAACCCCAATTTTTTCTATGGGAACATTGAAGATTCTGTTTAGATGTTCTCCCACGATTAACATGCTTTCCGGGACTACACCTTTTACGCTAGAAAAAATTATTTTATCATTAATTGTCTGATTCAATTTTTCCAATTCACAAGAGAGAAACGCTGAGGGAATAGAGATAATCAGTACATCAGCTTCGGACACGATTTGGTTGATGTTAGAACTGATCACAAGGCGTTTGGTTTTGAGTTTGGTAGCACTAAGATAGTTGGGGTTGTGACTGTATTTTTTTATGAAATCAGAATTGACAGGGTTTCTAATATACCACCCCACATTTCATTTATTTTCTGTAAGAATTTTAACCAAGGCAGTACCCCAACTACCACCTCCCAAAACAGCTACATTAAGTTTACTTTTTAAAAACAAATATGAAAATGTAGGCTTTTTGAGCTGTCTTTAAAAGATTTTTTTCTAATAAAGCCAAGATTCCCATGGGATTCTACTCAATAACAACAATAACCCAAATCCATAGAATAGAGCGATCCGAAGAAACTTTTTTCCAGGATCACTCTGGCGTTTGTGAAGGGACCAGCCAATAGTAATGAGTATGATAGCTATTATATTTGTGAATGGATGCTCCACTAAATAAAGTCTCGCTTGAGCGGCTTTCATGACACCTCCCACCCCAAGATTGGACCATTGGTTGAACCAAGGAGAAACGAAATATAAAATCAATCCTATTAAAAGTTGTATGTGAGAAAAGATCAATCCAAAAAGAGACAGTCTTAGGTCTTTGGATTCAAAATCTTTGCCTTTGATTTTTCCAATAAAGGCATTTAGAATGGCAAGAATTAAAACCAGTAAAACCAGATAAGCCAAATAGGAATGTAAATTCCTGATTAATGAATACATGCTTTATTTTTTTTGAAAGATACAATATTCTTTGGATCAAAAAATGAACTTTAAAAAATTAAGGCATCACATCATTGTATTATAATAATAAGGGTCTCCTGTTTCTTCTTTGCCCACCCATAGGGGTTTTTGAAAAGGAGTGTTTTCGCTAGGTAGTTCAATTTCGGTTAGAATCAAATTATTATCAGGGCTTAAAAACTCATCTACTTCAAAAGTAAGCCCTTCATAAAGAATGATGTATCTTATTTTTTCGATAGTCTTACCCAAGCCGAGTTGAAGTAACACTTTTGCCTCTTTATCAGGAATAGCTGTTTCCCATTCCAATGGGGTGATTCCGTTTTCGTTGCTCACCCCTTTAATGGTTAGGCTAGCTTTTTTATCTGAAATACGTATCCTAATCGTTCATCAGGCTTCTCGCAAAGATAGCCTTGAAGGATGTGATGCTTAGATTTAGCTTGGTCTTTGAAAGCATAGTAAATAACCAAAAAAATTTCTTTCAATTTCTGTTTTTATTTTCACAAATTTAGGTTAGATCAAGCCCGAGCAGTGATCAATTATATTGTTGGAAGTAACAACGGAAAAAACAATATTCAATTGAAGGTCATATTGTGGAAACTCTGAGGGTATTTACCATTCCTTTTTTTATAATGGGCATGGCAGTCAAGTTTACTAAAAGGTCTCCATTGTTTACATAGCCTGTATTCTTTGCGATTTCATTGATCTGCTCTACCGTTTTGTCAGTACTTTCAAAACTATTATAAAAGAAAGCCTTAACCCCCCAAACGAGATTCAGTTGGGTTAAAATTCTTTTGTTGGACGTAAAAACTAATATATGGGAATTGGGTCGCCAAGCTGATACTTGAAAGGCTGTGTATCCACTATTGGTGAGGGTACAAATCGCTTTGGCCTGAACATCATTGGCAATGTGAACTGCGTGATAACAAATGGATTTAGTGATGAACCTAACTGTTCTGATATTTGGCGGTTTTTGAGGAACCGATATCAGGTCAGAGTTTTCTACACTCAGAATGATGGAACTCATCGCCTTAATTACTTCAATGGGATATTTTCCAACAGATGTTTCTCCGGATAGCATCACGGCATCTGCACCATCCATTACCGAATTGGCAACATCGTTTACCTCTGCACGAGTTGCAGTAAGGCTGTCGATCATACTTTCCATCATCTGCGTTGCAATAATAACGGGGATCCTAGCTTTTTTAGCACGTTTGACCAATTCCTTTTGAACCAGGGGAACTTCAGCAGGAGGAATTTCAACCCCTAGGTCTCCACGAGCCACCATCAGACCATCACAATATGAGATGATTTTGTCAATGTTGTCTATCCCTTCAGGTTTTTCGATTTTGGCAATGATTGGAATTTTGTGATCTGAGTTCTTTTCTATCAATTTTTTCAAATCTAAAATATCTTCACTATTTCTGACAAAAGATAGTGCGATCCAATCTACATTTTGTTTGATTGCAAATTCTGCATCGACGACATCTTTGGGGGTCAACGCAGGAAGTGATATTTTGGTATTGGGAAGGTTAACTCCCTTTTTAGATTTTAATTTTCCCCCTTGAATTACCTTAGCTTCAACTTTTTCATCTTTATCGGTTGAGATAACCTCAAAAATTAGCTTACCATCATCCAATAGAATTTTTTCTCCCGGCAGAACGTCTTTGGAGAAATTGTCGTAATTCATGAAGATTTTTTCTTTGTTCCCTACAAAAGGCTCGCCATTTATAAAGCTTACATGGTCTCCGGGTATTACAACCGTTCCTTCTTCGACTATTCCTACTCTCAATTTGGGTCCTTGCAGATCTGCCAAAATGGAGGTATTGCAACCTAGTTTTTCGCTTAGTTCACGGATAATTTTGATCCTTTTTTCAACCTCTGCGTGTTCTGCATGTGAAAAATTAATTCGGAAGACATCAACTCCCGAGAGAATCATTTCTTCCATAACTTCAACCTTAGTAGATGCAGGACCCAGTGTGGCTACAATTTTGGTTTTTTTTCTGTTGCTCATTAATATGTATTTAGATTGGGATCAATGCTCAATCGACTTTGGTCAATTAAATATAGGTATGAAATTTGGTCGATAGATTCTATTTTTTTTATCATCATATTGGCTTCGATACCTGAATCAATCTTCACGATGTAATCTACCTCTTTTAAATCCTGGACCAAATATAATTCTTTTGTTTCAGGTACATCAAATAAGCTAATGCCCTTTTGAATTTCATTTTTAAAAATTAAGATCCGATTTGAAAATAATCTGATTTCAATTCCATTGACCAGATCGATCCACTCATAATCTTCAAAAGGAAAATCTTTTTGAGCAACTCCTTTTCTTTTAATTGAACGAATAAACCTACAATTGCAATTTAAATTGAGTAAAAAGGCCATAAAATATGCCTCACAACTGCTGTGAATTGCTATGAGAGAAAATTCATTCTCATCGATTTCATCCAAAATATAACTTTTAACCTTAGACATTTAACCTTGATTTGATGTTCATGGCGTGAAAAGCTCTTTTTGCTGCTTTTTCCTCAGACTTTTTCTTGGAGATTCCCCTTGCTTTGACAATTTGTTTTTCATTAAGATACACCTCAGTGGTGTAGTTAAAATCGGGGTCAAGTCCATCGTCTGAATTGGTTTTAAACTTTATATTCTTTTTTGTTTTTTGCCCCCACTCAATTAAAAATCCTTTATAACTCAATACTGCATGCTGCAATTGATCAATATCAACATGATCCTCTAGGATTTTTTTTATTATAAATTCATTACATTTTTTGTATCCCTGATCTATAAAAATAGCTCCCACCAAAGCCTCAAGTAGATTACCGTGAATATTATTGCCAAAATTCACTTTATTTTCTTGGTCCAAGAAATTGATCAACCCTATTTTCTGACCAATTTGGTTAAGATTTTCACGACTTACAATTTTTGCACGGTATTTGGTCAATGTACCCTCTTTTGCAAAAGGAAATTTTTCGTACAAGAAGGAGGAGACTGCAATACTTAGTATCGAATCACCCAGGAATTCAAGTCTTTCGAAATTGATCAAATGTCCTTTATCGTCTTTTAAGTTTAGGGAACGATGGGTAAAAGCGGTATGATAAATGACTTTATTATGGGGCTTAATAGAGGTAATTTTTCGGATCCTACTGAAAAACATCTTATCCTTTTTGGCTGATGGTCTCAGTAAGTGGGTAAAAAAATTCACATTCTAATTTATGTAATTTTTTTGAAAATCACGCAGGCAGTGTGGCCCCCAAAACCAAATGTGTTCGACAATGCAACGTTAACCGTTCTTTTTTGGGCTTGTCCCAAGGTGAAATTAATTTTTGGATCTAATTGATCGTCAGCCGTTTGGTGGTTAATGGTGGGAGGGACAATATCGTTTTTTATGGCCATTATTGATGCTATTGCTTCTATTGCACCTGCAGCACCAAGGAGATGACCTGTCATGGATTTGGTGGAGTTAATATTGATATTGTATGTATGATCTTTAAAAACAGCTTTAACAGCGTTAGTTTCAGCAATATCTCCTAATGGAGTAGAAGTTCCATGCATGTTAATGGTATCAACATCCTCGGGATTAACGTCTGCATCTTTCAGACAATTAACCATTACTTTTTTAGCTCCAGTCCCTTCGGGATGGGGGGCGGTCATATGGTGAGCATCTGCAGAGAGTCCTCCTCCAGCTAATTCTGCATATATTTTTGCTCCTCTGGATATTGCATGCCCGTATTCCTCTAGTATGAGAGCACCAGCACCTTCTCCCAATACAAAACCATCTCGATCTTTATCAAAAGGTCGTGATGCTGTTTTGGGATCATCGTTTCTAGTGGACAAGGCATGCATGGCATTAAATCCGCCAATACCTGCAATGGTAACTGCTGCTTCAGACCCCCCGGAAACAATAATATCTGCGAAGCCCATTCTAATATAATTTAAAGAATCAATCATAGCGTTCGAGGAGGAAGCACATGCTGATACAGTGGCGAAATTAGGTCCCCTCAATCCATGTTTCATTGAAATTAGTCCAGGTGCAATATCCGATATCATTTTGGGGATAAAGAAAGGATTGAAACGTGGAGATCCATCACCACTGGCAAAATTCAATACTTCATTTTGAAATGTTTCAAGTCCTCCGATCCCTGTACCCCATATCACTCCTATTCTATCTTTGTCTTCTTTGTCAAAATCTAGACCTGCGTCTTGCACGGCCTCGTCAGCAGCGACCAATGCATATTGTGCAAATCGATCGCACTTTCGGACTTCTTTTCGATCCATGAAATTGAGAGGATCAAATCCTTTTAACTCACAAGCAAATTTTGTTTTGAATTTTGAGGCATCAAAATGCGTGATTGGTGCAGCACCACTGACACCAGACAACAAACCCTCCCAGTAATCAGGGAGGGTGTTTCCTATAGGAGTTAAGGCTCCCAATCCGGTAATTACTACGCGTCTTGGTTTCAATTAAGTCAAAGTTTACTTGGCTTGCTCAATGAATTGAATGGCTTGACCTACTGTTGCAATGTTTTCAGCTTGGTCATCAGGAATCTGAATGTCAAATTCTTTCTCGAATTCCATGATGAGTTCCACAGTATCCAGGGAATCGGCACCTAAATCGTTTGTGAAATTTGCGTCGGCTACGACTTCATTTTCGTCTACTCCCAACTTGTCAACGATAATTGCTTTTACTCTTGATGAAATGTCAGACATAATCAAAATTTGTTTTTAAATTATTGTGGACAAAAATATAAAACTTTGAATCAAAACACTATTAAGGGAATAGAATATAACTTTTCTTTGTGATAAGGATTGGTAAATGTGATCCAAAAAACCTTTTATTATTGATACTAAAGGAAATTCATGGGAAACAAAAAAGTTAAAAAAATTATCCTATTTGCTTCCGGTTCGGGTACCAATGTAGAAAATATCATCAAATACTTTCATGATAATATACATGTTGAGATCGTTGGTGTCTTCACCAACAATCCAAAAGCAGGGGTTATTGATCGTGTTGAGCAAATGAAAATACCTTTAAATATCTTTAATAAGCTTGAATTAAACAACGGAGAATTAGTAAAACAAATATATCTTTTAACCCCTGATTTGATTGTATTGGCTGGTTTCTTACTAAAAATTCCTTCGGATTTTACCAAAATTTTTTTCAAAAAAATCATTAACATTCATCCCTCACTACTTCCCAAACATGGTGGGAAAGGGATGTATGGTGACAGGGTTCACCAATCGGTCAAAAAAGCTAGGGATAAAGAAACCGGGATCAGCATTCACTATGTAAATGAACACTATGATGAAGGATCTATCATTTTTCAAGCTAAAGTTAGAGTTCTAGAGCAAGACAGCATTCGTAAGATAGCCCATAAGGTTAATCAACTTGAGTACAAATACTATCCAGAAATAATTCAAAAACTTTTATTTCCATTGAATGTCTGACAAAATAAATATTTATACTGATGGTTCTTCTATTGGAAACCCTGGGCCTGGAGGTTACGGTGTTATTATGGAATGGGAAGGAAAGCAGTATATAAAGGAATTTTCTGATGGATATAGACTGACTACAAACAACCGTATGGAACTTATGGCTGTAATAGTCGCTTTAGAAAAATTAAAAAAACAATACATGGAGGTCACTATTTACTCTGATTCGAAGTACGTGATCGATTCGGTTCAAAAAAAATGGGTATTCAACTGGGAGAAAAAAGCCTTCAAAGACAAAAAAAATCCCGACCTATGGAAGCGCTATTTGAACATTCACAGAAAACATCAGGTAAACTTTCAGTGGGTCAAAGGCCATAATGCCCATCCCCAAAACGAGCGCTGTGATCAATTGGCAGTTAAAGCAGCCAAAGAGTCGCCTTATAAAATTGATGATTTTTTTGAGCAAAATCAAAAATGAATCTTATTAATTATAGACAATTGAAAACTCTTCAATAAATCTTCATCTAAAAAATCAATAAGCTTATGAAGTTTATTATTTTTGTTAAATGGGCAACAAATTATTGGTTGTGGGCACCATGGCTTATGATGCCATTTCAACCCCCTTTGGAAAAGCCGATAAAATTTTGGGTGGTGCTGCCACTTATATCGGCTTGTCTGCCTCACGATTTTCATTGGACTGCGGAATTGTATCAGTGGTAGGAGAGGATTTTGAAAAAGAACATTTACAATTACTGAAAGACCATGGGATCGACCTCTCAGGCGTTGAAATAGTTCCCGGAGGTGCTACCTTTTTTTGGAGCGGGGAATACCACAATGACCTGAATACCAGAACCACTTTGGACACTCAATTAAATGTCTTGGAAAATTTTAGACCAAAGATTCCCCAACATCTCAAAAGCCCCGACATTGTTATGCTAGGAAACCTATCTCCTGATGTACAGTTGCAAGCCCTGGAGCAACTAAAGACCAATCCAAAACTCATTGTGCTGGACACCATGAATTTTTGGATGGAACATTTTCGACTTGAACTGGATCAGGTCATTGCAAAAGTAGATGTTATTTCCATAAATGATGAAGAAGCCCGACAGTTGACTGGGGAATACTCTTTGGTCAAAGCAGCCGATCAGATCCATCAAATGGGCCCCAAATACGTCATCATCAAAAAAGGAGAGCACGGAGCCTTACTTTTCCATAAAAATGAAATTTTTTGTGCTCCGGCACTGCCTCTGGAGGAGGTTTTTGACCCCACCGGTGCCGGTGATAGCTTCGCCGGAGGATTTACCGGATATTTGACACAAACAGGAGATATTTCTTTCAACAATATGAAATTGGCTGTCATTTACGGGTCTGCTATGGCCTCCTTTACCGTTGAAAAATTTGGAACGGAAAATTTGGTCAACCATTCGCCTAACATGATGGCAGCTCGCCTCAAAGCTTTCAAGGAATTAACTACCTTTGAAATAGAGATTGAAACGGGTAAATAAATACATCATATGAGTGAAGTTTTAAAGCACGAGTGCGGAATTGCAATGATCCATCTAAAAAAAGACCTCCATCATTTTAAAGATAAGTATGGGACTGCTATGTATGGCATTAACAAGATGTATTTGATGATGGAGAAACAGCACAATCGAGGTCAAGATGGTGCAGGTTTGGCTTGTGTCAAATTAAATATGAGTCCCGGCCAACGTTACATTGCCAGGGTGCGCTCCAACAGTCCTCAACCCATTCAAGATATTTTCAAAAAAGTCAATAAAGGGGTGCTACAAGCCATCAATCAACACCCGGATCTATTGGAGAATATCGAACATTTCAAACAAGAAGTTCCTTTCGCCGGAGAGTTGCTGCTTGGTCATTTGCGTTATGGAACTTTTGGAAAGAATAGTATTGAAAGTGTTCATCCTTTTCTCAGGCAGAACAATTGGATGCATCGTAATTTGATTGTTGCTGGAAATTTTAACCTTACCAATGTCACTGAACTCTTTGATACTTTGGTGGAGTTGGGACAGCACCCCAAAGAAAAAACCGATACCATCACTGTAATGGAAAAAATCGGGCATTTTTTGGACGATGCTGTCGCTAAAATATACAAGAAACTCAAAAAAGAAGGTTTTACAAAGGCAGACGCTTCACCGCAGATCGCCGAGCTTCTCAGCATGAAAAAGGTACTGCGCAAAGCTTCTAAGAAATGGGACGGGGGTTATACTATAGCGGGCTTATTGGGTCACGGAGAATCTTTTGTCTTTAGAGACCCTGCAGGAATTCGTCCAGCCTATTATTACGATGACGATGAAATACTGGTGGTTGCCTCAGAAAGACCTGCCATACAGACGGTTTTCAACGTTCCCTTTGAAGAAATTCATGAATTGCCTCCGGGTTGTGCCTTATTGACAAAAAAATCGGGTTCTGTAAAATTGAGCCAAATCCAAGAGCCCGTAACCCTAAAATCATGTTCCTTTGAGCGAATTTATTTCTCTAGAGGAAGTGATGCCGAAATCTATAAAGAACGCAAGAAATTAGGAAGACTGCTGTTTCCCCAAATCCAAAAAGTCATTGACAATGATCTTGAAAATACGGTTTTCTCTTTTATTCCCAATACTGCCGAAACCTCTTTTTATGGTCTTTTGGGAGCAGTCCAGGACAACATTGTCCAGTCGCTAAAAAAAACCATACAAAACAAAAAAAATCTCGAAAATGGAGAGCTTGAAAAACTGTTTTCGTTGCGCCCCAGAATTGAAAAAATTGCCATTAAAGATGCTAAACTAAGAACTTTTATAACCGAGGATGCCAGTAGGGATGATCTCGTAGCCCATGTTTATGATGTAACCTATGGGGTTATCAAACCCACAGACAGTTTGGTCATCATAGACGACAGCATTGTTAGGGGTACAACTTTGGAAAAGAGTATATTGAAAATGTTGGATCGGCTCAATCCCAAGAGAATTATTATTGTTTCTAGTGCCCCTCAAATCCGTTATCCTGATTGCTATGGAATAGACATGGCTAAAATTGACAACTTTATCGCTTTCAAAGCGACCCTTAAATTACATGAGGATCAAAATACTCTGGAACAAACTTTAGAGGACATTTACAATAATTGTAAGCTCAATCAAGATTATGCTTTGGAGGAGGTCGAAAATTGTGTAAAAGCTCTTTACGAACCTTTTTCCAATGAGCAAATTTCAGCCAAAATTGCACAAATACTTAAGGGTGACAGCATAAAGGCAGAAGTGGAAATTATATTTCAAACTATAGAAGATTTGCATCAAGCTTGTCCAAAAAATCTCGGTGATTGGTATTTCTCAGGGGATTATCCAACACCTGGTGGTAATAGGGTCGTTAACCGTGCTTTTATGAATTTTTATGAAGGTAAATCTGTAAGAGCCTATTAATGAGTTCAATAATTTTTTTGAATAATGAAAAAAATTAATAAATTTTTAGAGTAAATTTTGTTAAATATTAATTTAACGGAAAAAATTGTCATT
>JAYPMF010000003.1:19000-28178 GCA_038129785.1 Flavobacteriaceae bacterium | reverse complement strand
ATGAATTTTACCCGAACTCCAGTTATCAGAAAAAAGTGCATTTTAACGTTTTATTATTCGCTCCATGAGCCTTTAAGCTACTTTTATATCACCAGAACATAAGTAGGTTAAGTTCATGGTAAGATTTGGGGCAAAAAGGGAGAATTTATTCTCCCTTTTTATTTTTAGCACCCATTTGATCATTAATATCTTAACTATTTTGATCATACAATTCACTCACTTTTTCCCAGTTAATCACATTAAAAAAAGCATTGATGTAGTCAGGTCTTCTGTTTTGGTAGTTCAGATAATATGCGTGTTCCCAAACATCTAGTCCAAGTATGGGTGTTCCTCCACATCCGATACCAGGCATCAAAGGATTGTCTTGGTTGGCAGAAGAACAAACTTCTACTTTGCCTCCTTGAAGAACACAAAGCCAAGCCCAGCCAGAACCAAATTGGGTAGCAGCGGCATTAGAAAAAGCCATTTTAAAATCTTCAAAAGATCCATAAGTTGCATTAATTGCCTTTGCTAAGGCACCCGAAGGGGCTCCGCCGCCATTTGGGCCTATCACTTCCCAAAACAAACAGTGGTTGTAATAGCCCCCTCCGTTGTTTCTTAAAGCAGCATTGTTCATGTCCATGTTTTCCATAATGGTCTCGATAGTATCGGATTCCAATCCCGAGCCCTCAAGCGCGTTGTTGAGCTTGGTTGTGTAACCATTGTGGTGTTTTCCGTGGTGTATCTCCATGGTTCTTGCATCAATGTGCGGTTCTAATGCGTCATTCGCATAAGTTAATTTTGGTAATTCAAAAGCCATAACATTTTATTTTATTTACAACAAAAGTAGAATTTCTTTTATTTATTCTGTAAAGGATAATGTCGAAAAAACCTAATTTTAGAAATTATACCAGCATATGAAATCGAGTCCTTTTCAAATCATAAATGCATCTGCCGGCTCTGGAAAGACATATGCATTGGTGTATGCCTATCTCAACAAATTACTCTCAACTAACCGAGAGGATGGATATAAAAATATGTTGGCCCTTACCTTTACTAACAAGGCCGTCAACGAAATGAAGTTCAGAATTCTACACAATCTCTTCTTAGTTGCACACCATATACAGGACGATAAAATAAAGGAGATTCGCTCCAGCTTAATTATTGATTTGAAAATCGACTTGCCATCACTTCAACAAAAAGCACATCGGGTACTCAACAAAATCCTTCACGAATATGCTGCTTTTGAAGTAATTACATTGGACCGTTTTACCCATAAAATCATCAAGAGTTTTGCCAAAGATTTAAAAATACCTGCCAGCTTTGAAGTTACCCTCGACAGTGATCTATTGTTGGCAGAAATGACAGAAAACATTTTAGACCAGGCAGGCATAGACAAACCCTTGACAGAAACCTTGGTCGCTTTCAGTATAAGTAAAATCGATGAACTTAAGAGTTGGGATATCGGTCAAGACCTTTTCGATTTTTCAAAATTATTAATCAAAGAAAACGATCGACATCCACTTTCTGCCTTAAAAAAAATAGATCAAAAAGAATTCAAAGCCCAAAAAAAAACATTTGAAAAACACCTTAGTGACCTCAAAAATGAGCTTAAAACCATAGGAACAGATACGCTTCAACTAATCATTAACCAGGGTTTGACCGAGGACGATTTTAACCGGAAAACCCTTTACAAACATTTTGAAAAAATAGCGAGTGGAACAATTGATGGACTTTATCAAAACCAATTGGAAAAAAACCTCACGGAGGGACACCGTCTTTACACCCAATCTCTTTCTGAAGTAAAAAAAACGATTATCGATGCCTTGATACCTCAACTTCTCACCAGTTTTAGCCGAGCTAAATTGAAGGTAGGGAAACTGCTGCTCCTTAAGAGCATTATCAGCCAATGGACACCTTTATCGCTGATCGGTCGGATGGAAAAAGGTTTGGAAGAACTACAGCTTCCTCAAAATCGATTACTTCTTAGTCGATTTAATGATATGATTGACAATGAAATTTCAGATCTTGATGCTCCATACATATATGAGCGTCTGGGAGAAAAATACCGTTATTATTTTATTGACGAATTTCAGGACACCTCCCGCTTGCAATGGAAAAATCTCATCCCTCTAATCTCCAATGCCTTGCAAGGACTAGACGATGATCATCAAATGGGATCCCTTCTTCTAGTGGGTGATCCCAAACAAGCGATATATAGATGGAGGGGAGGGGATAACGAGCAGTTTTTGAGCCTTTTAAATAAAGAAAGTCCTTTTCTGCAATTGTTTCCCGAAATCACCTTATTACCTAAAAATTACCGTAGTCGTGAGGCCATTGTAGATTTTAATAATCAGTTTTTTGCCTGGGTGGGTGCCAGATGTGAAGACCCTGAGCAAAAGCAAATGTTTGAGCAACATACCCATCAGGAGTTTAACTCCAAAAAAGGGGGGCAGGTAGTCGTGCATTTTATCGAAAAGAGTAGGAAAAAAGAAAGCACCATACCACTCTATCAAGAAAAAACGGTTAGCTCTCTTAAGTCCGCACGATCCAATGGTTTTTCTTGGAAAGACATGGCTGTATTGGTACGAAAAAAAGAGCAGGCTGTAATCGTAGCCAATGCACTTCAGGCAGAAGACATTCCATTGATATCCTCAGAGTCTTTGTCATTAGGGAGTTCCATTAAAGTAAATTTTCTCATTGCCCTGATTCGTTTGGCGGTAGACCCACAGGATGAAGTACAAAGAAAAAACATCATCGAATTTTTGTACCGTCAATTGGGAGCAAAAATGGATTTGGATCAAATTCTGAGTACCATGGTTTTTCTCCCCATTTATGCCTTTGAAGAGGAAATCAAAAAACAATTTAATGTTTCATTTGATTTTCAGCTTTTTTCAAAAAATTCCCTATACAATGCTGTTGAGTATGCCATTTCCGCTTTCCAATTATTTGATAACATGGAAGCGCATTTGATCGCCTTTTTAGATGATATTTTTGAGTTTAGTAACCAAGACGAAGGAAGTTTTTTGAGTTACTTACAATACTGGGATCAAAAAGGAAAGGAACAAAAAATAATCATCCCCGGGGGAACCGATGCAGTAAAGATTATGACCATTCACAAGGCTAAGGGACTGGAATTCCCGATAGTGGTCCTTCCTTTTGCATCTGAGGAAATGGTGTCTTCACGAAGCTCAAATGTATGGTATCCAATCAAAAATCATTTTGACACTTCCTTTGGTTGGGGAAGAATTCATTTTTCTAGCAAATTAAAATACTTGGGCGAGGAGGCCAAAGCATTTTATGATCGAGTGATTTTGGCAGAAAGAGGTGATGCCCTAAATACTTTTTATGTGGCCTTGACTCGCGCTATTTCAAAAATGTATCTGATTTGTACCTTAGAGGGTGAAACCTCGCCCGTTGACAAAAGCTATGCCACCTTGCTCAACCATTTTGTAAGAAGTCAAAATCAAAACCCTCAAATAGAATCCCCTTTTGTATGGGGTAATAACGAAAGAAAAGAGAGCGATGATAAAGATCAAACTACGGTAAAAACACTCAAACCCGATTTCAAAGTCCAGCCAAATTGGCAAAAAAGACTTTGGATAGAATTGCAAGCAAAGCACGAAGAGTCGACTGTTGCCGCCCAAAAAGAAGGCTTATTGGTTCACAATTTAATGGCTGAAGTATCCTCTTTTAAAGACGTCTCTGCTGTCGTAACCGATGCAATCCACTCTGGAGGTATCAACAAAGAAGAATACGATCAATATTTACAAATGCTTAATAATATAGTGTATCATCCACAACTATCTGCCTACTATCAAGAGGATGCAGAAGTCTATAATGAAAAAGATATTTTGATCCCCCAAAAATCTTTTGTCCGTCCCGATAGGATCGTAAAAAATAAAGACGGCTGGGTGATCATTGATTATAAAACCGGAAGAGAACAGCCCCACCACTTCTCTCAAATTAAACACTATGCTGAATTGCTGGAGGAGATGACCCATGAAAAATCAAAATGCTTTTTGGTTTACATAGGAAAAAAGGCCGTCGTAAAAACAGTAGCATGATATTAAACCCCAAGGTCTAAAAACACAGATGAAAAGCTTTCTGGACGAAATAGCAGAAGAAGTTATCAATTCAAAACACCCTTTTGAATCTATCAAAGTTGTTGTCCCAAGTCGTCGGGCAAGTTTGTTTATGAAAAACGCATTGGCCCGTCAAATTCAAAAACCGGCTTTTGCTCCCGAAATCGTCACTATTGAAAATTTTGTAGAAGAACTTTCAACTTTAAAAAAGATAGGTCCCGTAGATCTGATTTTTGAATTTTATGCTGCATACAAAGAGGTATCCGATGAAGAACACCGGGATTCGTTTGATCAATTTCTGGGCTGGTCCTCAGTTATTTTATCCGACTTCAATGAAATGGATGCTCATTTGGTAGACGTCAAAACTTTCTTTGATTTTCAATTCTCACTCCAGGAGATGACCCAATGGACCAAAAACAAAGATCAAAGTAATATCATCCAAAACAATTTGGAGTTTTGGAGGATCATGCCTTCGCTTTATGAGGGACTAAATCAAAGACTGCAACAAAAACAGCAAGGTACCTTGGGATTGATTTTCAGGGAAGCGGTTGCCAATTTGGAATTTTATATAAGCCAGACTGTCAAACACCATTATTTTGTGGGCTTTAATGCTCTCAATGAATCCGAAGCCCAAATCATTCAGGAGTTTATCTCGAGTAACAAGGGAACAGTACATTGGGACATCGATCAATATTTTTTTCAAGACAAGGTTCACGCTGCGGGTAAATTTATCCGCAAATATCACCAAGATTGGAAATCTTTACGATCTCAACCGAGTTCATTTAAAAACCATTACACTGACCCCAAAAAGATCGAGCTTATTGGCGTGAGTAAAAATGTTGCTCAAGCCAAATACGCTGCTCAATTGGCGCTACAACTGGCAAAAGATTATCCCGATGAAAAAACAGCTGTTGTATTGGGTAACGAATCCCTGTTGACCCCGACACTCTCTGCGATCGATGGCACTGCATTGAGTTGGAATGTCACCATGGGCTATCCTCTAAAAGAGACACCTACTTCCGATTTTTTTGAACTCTTTTTCCAATTACACCTCAATGCAAAGAAAGGACTTTTCTTATATAAGAACCTCAAAAGCTTATCTTCAACCCCATGGTTCCTCTCACTTCTCAAATTTAATGACTTGGATACTGAGGAGTATTTGAAAGAAATTGAGTCAAAAAATTTGAATCGTTTTTCCCAAAACATACTCTATCGATCAGATAATGTTCAAGCCATTGACCATTGCCTTTTCGCTCCGGCCGGAGTCATTGTTGATTTTATCCTCCGCCTAATTAATATTTGCGATTTTTTTATTTTGTTTCTAGAACACTCCACGGAAGCCGATGCTAATTTACATTTGGCCTATTTCCAAAAATTTAAAGCCCTTTTCAACCAGTTGGAAGCCATGCATCAAAAACACGCTTTTATCGAAAGCCTGCCTTTACTGCTTTTGGTTTTTAGAGCACTTGTCAAGGGAGAAAAAATCGATTTTTTAGGGGAGCCATTACAGGGAATACAGTTTATGGGGCTATTAGAGACCCGTTTATTGGATTTCGAAAATTTGGTAATCACCAATCTAAACGAGGGCATTTTGCCTTCAGGAAAAAAAAACCATTCTTTTCTACCATTTGATCTGAGGAAAAAATTCAATCTACCTACTTTTTTGGAAAATGACGCTATCTATACCTATCACTTCTACCGTCTCCTTCAAAGGGCCAAAAGGGTTTATTTACTTTACAATACCCAAAGTGATGGACTGAATTCCGGTGAAATGAGCCGCTTTTTGTATCAATTAAAATACCAACGTCAGCCTGCTCACCTAGTCGAAGAAAAACATCTGGTCTTGAATTATCTTACTCCAAACGACTTCGATCATTTCATTGAAAAAACTGAAAACATTCAGCATCAGCTGCGTGCCATTGCTGAAAAGGGTTTTTCGCCCTCCTCTCTTTCTATTTATATGAGAAATCCTCTGGAATTTTATTATAAAAGGGTGTTAAAGATCAAAGAAAAAAACACCATGGAATCAACCATCAATCATATGGACAAAGGAAATCTGGTACATGAGGTGGTCGAGCAACTCTATTTACCCTATAAAGATCAAATACTTACGCCTGCTGATTTTGAACAAATGAAAGAACGCTTAATACCTCTAATGGAAGAACGCTATAAATCCATTTACCATGGAACCCAACATAGAACTGGTCGGAACCACATTATTTTTGAAGTACTGAAAAAGTCCATTTTAGATTTCATAGCCATCGAAAAAAAATATGTTGAGGAGGGTAATCGTATCAAGTTACTTCATCTGGAACATAAATTTGAACAAAGCATTCAAGTGCCAGGAATTGATTTTCCTGTAAAATTAATCGGTGTGGTGGACCGTATTGATCTTGTCAACGATACACTGAGAATAATCGATTATAAAACAAGTAAGATTCAACCCAAACAATTGAAATTAACCCATTGGGGTGTGTTTAATGAGCAGACAGACTATGACTATTTGTTTCAGATTTTACTGTATTCTTATGTTCAAAAACCCCTTTTATATAAATACCAAAAATCGACTGCCGGGATCATTTCATTCAGAAATCTACCCCAATATTTTATGCCTTTTAATTGCGAAAACACTCAAAAACAAGATTTAAATCAAGAAAATCTAGATCGTTTTGAAACAACTTTATATAATATTATCAGTGAAATTTTTGACCCTAATGTAAATTTTGAGGGCAAGGGATGATTTATTTAAATATCAAATTTATATTCAATATATTTAGTGAAAATAAATACCCATGAGTGAAGAGTCCAATAAAGATAGTGGAGAAAAAGGGATAAGGCGGGAAAAGCTGAATTGGTTCTTACGAATTATCACGTTGGGAGACCGATTTTCTTTACAAGATTTTTACGATCGAATCAAAAAAGGTTTTGTGGAGTTCCTGATTGTATTTTTTGGTGTATTAGTCTCTTTTGGCGTAGAAAGACAAGGGGAAGAATTTGGAGATAGAGAGTCTAATATCGATAACCTAATTGGCCTAAGGGATGAAATGATCGATATCCGAGAATACACCCAAATATATATGGAGGAAAATCAATGGATTAGAGAGTTATACAACGAATTATATGAACAATGGGAGGAGGATAGAGATAGTGTTTTTTTATTTATTGACGATTCTGATGGATTGCCTTATTCCCCACTTTCATTTTATAACAACTACAATCCCTTCAATCCGCCAAGGGTTGTATACGAAGCCATAAAACTTGATGGAACCTTCAGGTTTTTGGGATCAGAGGTAGGTCGATTTGTCAACAATACCTATGACGGAACTGATCTAAAGTATTTAATGCTAAACACAGATCGTGAGGAAAAAGTCTACGTAGACCAGTTCGAAGCTCAGGTGGCTAACAAATGGATTTATGAGTTAGAGAAAATAGATTTATATGACACTGACTTTTGGGTAAAACACCGTAAATATTTTCAAAAGGAGAAATATTTGAAATACAATCTATTTAAGCGCTTAGGTTTATGGGAGCAAATATCTGAACAATTGGTTGAATATGAAGCAGAGGTTGGAGCTAATATTAAAAAACTTGACAGCGTAATACAACTTAAAGAGGATGAGTTTGTATTTATCTATTGGTGGTTCTAAACTTTTTCAATTAGCCCTGCCACTAGTTTGCCGGAGATCAATGCAGGGGGTACCCCGGGACCCGGTACAGTCAATTGTCCTGTAAAATATAAATTTTTCACTTTTTTACTTTTCAATTTCGGTCTTAAAAAAGCTGTTTGTAAAAGAGTATTCGCCATGCCATAGGCATTACCTTTGTAAGAATTGTAAACTGAGACAAAATCATTTACGCAAAAAGACGATTTAAACAAAATATCATCTTTTAAATTTTGATTGGTAAGTTTTTCTAGGCGATCTAAAACTATTTCAAAATAGTGATTTCTTAACTCCTTAGTGTCATCTAATCCAGGCGCAATAGGGATTAAAATAAAACAAGCTTCTTTTCCCTCTGGAGCCATACTAGGATCAGTGATCGATGGAAAATTGGTGTAAAACAGAGGCTCTTTTGGCCATTCGTAAGTATTATAAATTGTCCTAGCATGGGCTTCAAAATCTACATCAAAAAACAATGTGTGATGAGATACATTTTTTACCTTTTTGTTCAATCCTACATAAAAGAGCAGTGAGGAAGGGGCAAATGTTTTTTTATCCCAGTAGGACTCACTGTAGGCTCTTAAATTTTTTGGGAGTAAAGTTTCACTGTGGTGATAATCGGCTCCACTCAATACAATATCGGAAAAAATATTTTTCCCATCAATTTTAATTCCTACAGCTTTTTTGTTTTCCAACAATATTTCCTTCACAGGGCTGTCTAGGTGAATTTTTACTCCTAAACTTTCAGCCAGTCGAACCATTCCTTTTACGATGCTGTACATACCGTCTTTGGGATGCCAAGTCCCCAAACCAAAATCAGCAAAATTCATAAAATTATAGAAAGCAGGAGTATCTTCAGGTTTAGCTCCCAAAAACAAGACTGGAAACTGAAGGATCTGGGCCAGTTTGGGGTTTTTAAATTCTCGGGTTACCTCTCTTTTTATGTTCGAAAAAAAGTAATTTAATTTCTTTAGGGTATCTGGCGTGACTAGTTCCAGGGGAGATAGTCCGGGGCGGTAAACCAATTCATCTATGGCAATTTTATAATTATCAGCAGCTTTGCATATAAATTTTTTCAGTTTGGCAGCACTTCCCTTTTCTTCTGCCTCGAAAACTGCATAGATCTTTTCCAAAGAATCTCCAATCAGCATTGAATCATTCCTCCCAAAATAAACTTGATAGCCTGGATCCAACCGTTCTAACTCATAGTAGTCACTGACTTTCTTTCCAAAATCTCCAAAAAACTTTTCAAAAACATCTGGCATCCAATACCAAGAGGGTCCAATATCAAAAACAAATCCGTCTTTTTTCAGTTGACGAGCCCGCCCTCCAGGAGTACTGTTTTTCTCAAAAATTTCGACTTGATGTCCTAACTGTGCCAAATAGCAAGCTGCCGACAAAGAGGAAAAACCTGAACCGATGATGCTAATTCGCTTTTTCATTCGTCTACAAAGC
>JAYPMF010000003.1:2971-18990 GCA_038129785.1 Flavobacteriaceae bacterium | reverse complement strand
ATTTTATTTCTTTTTTGAAAATTCCATAATAAATGGCAAATCATTAAACTTGAAACCCTTACTATTTAGACTTGAAATAAAAAAGCAGAGATTTTATACAATTGGAAATCAAAAGGTCTTATAATTTGATAATAAGTTAGAACACTGATTACTTTTCTACCAAAAAAATTATAATAGCGTTTAAAAATTTATTGATCTCTCTTTCTCCTCAATAAATATATTTCCTCAACAAAAGAGGCGGAAATGATTCCCGTGGGGATGGCAACAATACCGATACCGATTAATGAAATGATGGAGGCAAAAACCTTACCCCCTGCAGTAATAGGGTATACATCGCCATAGCCTACTGTGGCTAAAGAGACCGTTGCCCACCAAATGGATTCCGTGATGCTGGAAAACTTCTCAGGTTGAGCCTCATTTTCCAAATAGTATATGGCCGAGGCCGAAAATAATATGGCTAATGCTGAGAGAAATAGAGTGAACTTTAATTCATTTTTTTCCCCTTTCAATGCTTTAACAAATAATTTTAAGGAACTGCTGTCTCTTCCAAGTTTAAAAATTCGGGTCAGTCGGAACAATCTTAAAATCCTAAGGAATCTTCCATCTACTTTTATAAATTGGTTTAAGTAAAAAGGCAAAATCGAAATTAAATCAATCAATCCAAAAGTACTAAAGATATACTTCCATACCCCTTTCATTCGCTGGTCCAAATAGGCCAATCGAATACGGTACAAGTACTCGAGAGAGAAAATATAAATAGAAATTGCTTCAAAAATGCTAAACTGACTGCCATAAACATTTCGAATTGAGACATGAGATTCCATAATCATCGCCACCACGTTGGCAATGATCAATAGATAAATGAATTTGTCAAAAAGAACAGGAGACCTCAAGATGGATTATTTTTTAGAAAGGTCAATGAAAATTCCTATCATTACTCCTATCGTTGAGGCTACAACCACAAAAGCTACAAAAGAAGGTGTCATAAATTGTTAAAATTTTTAATCAAATATAATCAATTTGAAACATCCTGTAAAGTGGTAATGAATTACCGATTTTTTTTTGTTTAAACTTTTTTTGTTAAAGTTTTTTTATATATCTTTAAACAGTTTAAATTCAATTTGGTTTATTAGCGCCTCTGCGATTACTATCTCCTAAAGTCAAATTCTAAAATCCTAGCAGAGGCGTTTTTTTTAACCCCTTATTTTTCTGGTCTTTTGACAGTTTTTACTTAATTTAGTATTTGTAGGATGATCAGGATTTAGATGGAAGGATTGACGACAATCACATTTTTTAAATTTCGCAAAAACAAAGGTTGGGCATTCGCTCAAATGGGTCTTATTCCGTCTAAACTTCAACAAAAATCTGGTCTAAGGTTCTTCAAACTCATGGGTACTGGCGGCGGAAATGGTTTTAGTCTGTGGCCGGATTTTGGGACTTATGCCTTTTTAGGGGTTTGGGACAATCAAAAATCGGCAGATGATTTTTTGAGTAGCAACGATATAATCAAAACCTATTATCAAAAAGCTTCTTCAATAAGAACTATTAAAATGTTACCAGTTAAAAGTCATGGTCTGTGGAGTGGCCAAAACCCTTTTTTAGAACATAAAATACAGGCCTATAATTCTAAACAACCAGTTGCAGTTATTACCAGAGCCACATTGCGTCCCTCACGACTTTTTTCCTTCTGGAGATCAGTCCCCTCCGCCAGTGCAGCCATAGAAAATGCTGAAGGGGTGCAATACTTCAAAGGTATAGGAGAGTGGCCTTTTGTGCAACAGGCAACCCTTAGCCTTTGGGACAGTTTCGAGGCTGTCAAACAATTTGCCTACCGCGATAAAACCCATACATCCATCATCAAAAAAACAAGAAGTCAGCAGTGGTATAGCGAGGATCTTTTTGCCCGATTTCGAGTATTGTCTGACACGGGGTTCATACAACCTAATCTTTCAAAAATATGAAAACAGCGATTGTTATAGGAGCAGGAATTGGTGGCATTGCTGCAGCTCTGCGTTTGTCTAAAAAAGGCTATCAAGTCACTGTTTTTGAGGCTAATGATTACCCAGGAGGAAAACTCAGTGCTTTCAGTCTTGGAGACTATCGTTTCGATGCCGGGCCTTCGCTTTTTACTATGCCCCAATACGTAAACGAATTGTTTGAACTTCACGATGAGAAAGCGAGCGATTTTTTTACTTATAAAAAGAAAAAAATTGCTTGTAAGTATTTTTGGGAGGATCAACTCCAAATTACCGCTTATGCTGACCTAACACTTTTTTTGGAAGAGGTAAAAAATAAACTAGGTGTAGAAACTGACGTACTTAAAAAATATCTAAAACGAGCCAAGAAAAAATTTGATTTGACGGCTCCTTTGTTTTTGGAACAATCCCTGCACAAACTCAAAGGGTTTTTGAATGTAAAAACCCTTAAGGCACTTATCAATCTGGGTCTTTACGAAATCAATCAAAATTTGCATTCAGTTAATGCAACTCAGCTTAAGGAACCCCATTTGGTGCAGATGTATGACCGCTATGCTACCTATAACGGCTCTTCACCCTATCAAACTCCGGGTATCATGACATTGGTACAGCACCTGGAACAAGAATATGGAACTTTTATACCTGACGGAGGAATGGAACAAATCACCCAATCCCTTTTTGAATTGGCAAAAAGAAAGGGAATTACTTTTCGTCTGGGAGAAAAAGTCAATCAAATCCTAGTAAAAAAAGGAAAGGCCACCGGAGTCAAAACAAAAAATCAAACTCTTGTGGCAGATATTGTACTGTCCAATATAGATGTTTTTCCGACCTATAAAAACCTCCTTAAAGACATCAAACCCCCTGAGAGGGTTTTAACTCAAGAAAGTTCCAGCTCCGCAGTCATCTTTTATTGGGGTATCAATAGGACCTTTGATCAACTCGATTTACACAACATATTTTTTTCTCAGGACTATAAATCAGAATTTGAGGCCATCTTCAATCAAAAAGAACCAACTGATGATTTTACGGTCTATGTCAACATTACCTCTAAAGATGTACCTTCAGATGCTCCCAAAGGAGGAGAGAACTGGTTTGTGATGATCAACACTCCTGCAGACTGCGGTCAAGATTGGGATCAAATTAAAAATAAGCTCAAAGAAAAAACCATTGCCAAACTCAACCGAATCCTAAAAGTGGATTTGAGTCCTTTGATTCAGGAAGAAGAAGTTTTGACCCCTCCACTGATTGAGCAAAAACCATCCTCTCACCTGGGAGCCTTGTACGGTAGCTCCAGCAACGATAGAATGGCCGCTTTTTTGAGGCATCCTAATTTCAGTTCCAAAATCAAAAATTTATACTTTTGTGGGGGGAGTGTTCATCCCGGAGGTGGCATTCCCTTATGTTTGCTTTCCGCCAAAATTGCTACTGATCTAATACCCTGAAGTTTAAGATGATTCCATCCAATTTAAACCTTGAGAACATTTCTATCGCCGTCATTTGGTTGTTTCATGTCAGTGGTATTTTAGGAATACTTTATGGCAATTCAGAATGGTTTATTTCGGCTACTCCCCTTAATTTATCGATCAATTTTTTACTTTTATTGATCAATTGTAACGGACATAAATGGTTTTTTCCAATGGTTATTTTGGGATTTTTGACCGGGATGATTACTGAAATTTTGGGAGTTCAATGGGGTTGGATTTTTGGGGATTATCAATATGGAGATGCATTGGGGATAAAGGTTTTGGGTGTTCCACTTCTAATAGGAGCAAATTGGGCTCTATTAACTATTGTTACAGGTGCCATTGCCCAGCAGTTTTATCAAAATTTTTTTATGCGAATCCTCATTGGCGCAGGTTTCATGATTTTACTCGACCTATTGATTGAGCCCATTGCTCCGGTATTGGATTTTTGGGTTTTTGATGTAGGAGAAGCACCTCTCCAAAACTACATCGGTTGGACAGCCGTTGCCCTATTTCTTCAAATCATTTTTTACTCTTTTCGTATAACGGTAAAGGGTTGGTTCCCCCACCAGTTGTATCTTTTACAAATCATTTTTTTTACCGTATTATTGATAAAGCAAACAACTATAGGTATTTGAAATTCTAATTTTTTATTCATGCTACGATATTTTTCTATAGTTCTGATGATTATTTGTCTTTTTTCTTGTGAAGAAAAAAAATCTGATACCTCGTCCATCGTTGATAGAACTAAGGATAAGCTAACCATTTCTGCTCCAGATCATTCAACTCAACTCACTCAACTCACGCCCAAATTTATAGAGGAAAATAACATCGACCAGTGGACTCAATTCAAAAAATTTAAAGATGCCATTGAAGACATGACCCAACTCAATCCAGAGGGTATAATGACCTTTATTTCTGAACTATATAAAATCACTAGTACGCTTTTAAAATCTCCATTTCCGGAAAAATTTGATAAACTTCCAATTTACAGTAGAATAAAGGTAGTTCAAACCCAAATAATTAAAAGTCATTTTTATGCAGCCAACAAACAAAATGAAAAACTTAATCAATCACTGGATGAACTATATTTGGAATATAATATTCTGCTGAAGAGAATGATCAGCATGGCAGAAGAAAATAAAATACAACTCGACAGTATGGGAGTAAGTCAGCCCTCTTTTCAGGACTCTAAGATGAAACCTGCGTTTTCTAGAAAATAAATACCCTCTGAAACAGATTCAGCAATTTTTTCTCGATGGGTTTTCAAAACAAAGGCAGTGGAATTAAATTCAATAGCCTCATCGTATAGTCTTAAAAGGTTTTGATCTAATTCAATACTTTTGTGAAGGTGGGTGTGATTAGGTTTTTTAATGGATGAAATGACGATTTGTTCAAAGTTGAGTCTATGAATGACAAGATTTTCTACCTCTACATTGAGAGACCTCAACAGCTTGGTTACATCCTGAAAATAGCGGTTTCTTAATGTAGATTGTAAATTGAAATGTCGCTTGTCCTTTGATAGATTTGATTCATCTGAAGCTTTTAGATGTTCCAATTTAGAATTCTTAAGGAGATTAAGAATTTTTTTAAGTATTGCAATATATTCCGTTGATCTTGACAAAATCTATTTTTTGTAAACATAAATAGAATTAGAGCTAAGTCCGATTTGTCTTTTAATTTAATATTAACAAGTTTTTCACCGTGAATTGACAATTTAATTCAAAAAGTACTTTTTTAGAACTTATGATACCCCTAATTTTTCCCGTTTCTTCAAATTTTGGTGGACTAAGTCCGGCCATTTTTGCCATCTGTGTGTAATATTCTTTTCGCGTGGGGTGAAAAGGTGTTACGGCATTATAGGTTTGATTTCCTCTCCAGTTTTCGATTATTTTTAGGAGAATGGCTACAGCATCTTGCTGATGGATTAAATTGATTGGGGAATATGGGTTAGGGAGATTTTTTTTACCGCTTAGAGTGAAAATGGGATGACGGTTAGGTCCCATTAATCCCCCCAATCGGACAATACAGCTTTCAAAATTTTTATTTTTCAAAAGATTTTGCTCCACATTGATGACCTGTTGTGCCGATGGGGTATCTCCCAACAAATCACTTAATTCAGTAATGACCCCTTCTTGAAAACCATATACTGAAGTACTGCTGGTAAACAAAACCCTTTGAATTTTGAAAAATTCTGCTTTTTCAATGATTTGCTCGAAAAGGTCGACATAGTTGCATTGAGAATTTTTTCTCAAACCCGGAGGGATTGTGATTACCATTGTATCAATATCTTTGAAAAAATCGGGTTCTCCATCTATGGTAGATTCTGTAAACCTCAAAAACTGGGCATGGAACCCTTTGTTTTGGAGTACGTTTACTTTTCTCTTAGTTGTCGTTGTTACCCGTACCACATGCCCTTTTTTTTTGGCTTTTTCTGCCAAAGCCGAGCCCAACCATCCACTGCCTAATATTCCAATTTTATTCATTGCATCTTGATTTTTGTTTGGGCTTTTTAAAATGATATTTTTCAAAAATATTAAATGATATTATAAAATTCAGTATCTTAAAGAATGAAAAACAATGAGTTATGCCGATAAAAAGCTTTCAAGGAGAACGAGCGACCCGCTCCAAAAAATCAAACAAAACTTTATTGGTTTCAGACATCATGAGACGTGATTTGGTGTTATTTACTAAAGATCAATCCATTCATGAGGTCATGAAAAAATTCATTAAATATCGCATATCTGGGGGCCCTGTAGTGGATAACACAGGAAAATTGATTGGGGTCATTTCAGAGGCGGACTGTATGAAAGAAATTTCGGATAGTAGATATTTTAACCTTCCCATACTTGACAAAACAGTCGCTCACTTTATGACTTCAAAGGTGGATACTATAGATGCCAGTAAGACCATTTTTGAGGCGGCATCAATGTTTTTCAAAACTACTAGAAGACGTTTTCCTGTTTTGGATAAGAATCGATTGGTCGGACAAATCAGTCGGAAAGATATCGTAATTGCTACTCTCAATATGAAAAGCCAGACTTGGCGTTAAAAGATCTGTTGTGCCACCCGGTAGGTATTTGCATGAGCCTCGACAATTATTTTAATGTCTTTAGAATAGCCTCCACCCATACTACATTGAACCGGCAAAGAGCGTTTGTGGCAAAATTTCAGTACCTGCTTGTCCCTTTGTTTACAGCCCTCTAGGCTCATCCCCAATCGGCCTAAACGATCTGTACCAACCACATCCACCCCTGAAAGGTAAAAGACGAAGTCAGGGTCTACTTTTTCAAAAAGTTGGGGGAGTGTTTCATATAGTATATTCAAATAAATGTCATCTCCAGTGTTATCATCTAGCGGAATGTCCCAATCGCTTTGTTCTTTTCTAAAAGGATAGTTTTTTTGACCGTGCATCGAAAAGGTAAATACCCGATCTTCTTTTTGAAAAATCTCTGCAGTTCCGTTGCCCTGGTGAACATCCAAGTCGATGATCAAAACTTTTTTGGCTTTTTGGTTATCCAATAAGTATTTAGCTGCGATGGCTTGGTCATTCAACATACAAAAAGCTTCACCGTGGGTTGAAAAAGCGTGATGTGTCCCTCCGGCAATATTAAAAGAGATGCCCTCTTTTAATGATTTTAATGCGCCTTCGAGGGTTCCTCCTGCGATGATAAATTCTCTTTCTACCAATTGATGTGAGATTGGAAATCCAATTTTTCTGACCTCCGAATGGTCAAGGCGCATCCGAATTAAACGATTAACATAATCCTTTTGATGAACCACTTTTATGATATCTTCATCCAAAGTTTTAGGAGAAAAAAAATCTTTAGGATCACAGGTGCCCTCATGTATCAACTGTTTTGGTAAAAGGTCGTATTTTTCCATAGGAAACCTATGGTTTTCAGGAAGTGGTAATACATAAATGGGATCAAAGGCAACAGAAATCACAGGTAGTATTTACCTAATGGTTAACCCGCTAGGGGTGTTATCGTCCTCAGTGGAAATGAAAATCAATCGTCCCTCCTGATTCTCTGCCATCAATACCATCCCCTGACTTTCTACGCCACGAATCTCTCTGGGTTTAAGATTTGTTAAGACCGTTACCTTTTTACCCACTACATCCTCTGGATGATAACTTTGGGTAGTTCCGGATACAATGGTTCTTTGTTCCTTATCCAAATCTATTTTCAACACCAAAAGCTTTTTGGTTTTGGTCATTTTTTCTGCTTTGAGGCTGGTAGCTGTATTCAGATCCATTTGTGTAAAATCATCGAAAGAAATCATCTTTTTAGGTGCCTATTCAACTTCATTTTTTTCGTTTTCATCTTACAGGTTATTCTTTAATTTATGCAGTTGCTTTTCAATGTCCTCCTCCTCAATTTTTTCAAAAAGTAATTGAGATTGAGACAGCGAGTGTCCAGTATCCAAAATCGGTTGATCACCAATTACATCTTCCCATGAGGCGTCTAGCTGAAGCATATCCTTCAGCTTTTTAGATGTAAATGGGAGTAAAGGTTCGCAGAGAATACTCAGTGCAGCTGAAATTTGTAAAGCGGTGAACATAATGGTTTCCACCCTCTTAGGATCTGTTTTAATCAATTTCCAAGGCTCTTGCTCCGCCAAATATTTATTACCCAATCGTGCTAGATTTATAACCTCCTGACTGTAAGCTCTAAAATAGTAATGCTCAATTTCATTTTCCATCAGAGATGGAAATTCTTTTAGTTTTTTCAAAGTTGCTTGATCGACATCACTCAACTCCCCCGTTGAGGGGACTTTTCCGTTAAAATATTTATGGGTTAGTACCATTACCCGATTGATAAAATTTCCAAAAATAGCAACCAACTCACTGTTATTACGGGTTTGGAACTCTTTCCATGTAAAATCATTGTCTTTGGTTTCGGGAGCATTGGCGGTCAATACATATCGCAGCACGTCTTGTTTGTTAGGAAAGTCCACCAAATATTCGTGTAACCACACTGCCCAATTTTTAGAGGTTGAGATTTTATCACCTTCCAAGTTGAGGAATTCATTGGCAGGAACATTTTCAGGTAGTATATAATTTCCTGTATTTTTTAGTATAATAGGAAAGATAATACAATGAAAAACGATATTGTCTTTTCCGATAAAGTGAACTAATTGGGTATCTTCAGATTTCCAATAGGGTTCCCAGTCTATCCCTTTTTTCTGTGCCCATTCTTTGGTAGAGGAGATATAGCCTATGGGTGCATCAAACCAAACATATAGTACTTTCCCATCTGCTCCTTCAACGGGTACAGGGATACCCCAGTCTAGATCTCGGGTAACTGCACGGGCTTGTAAACCATTGTCGACCCAAGATTTGACTTGTCCATATACATTGGGTTTCCAATCTTTTTTGTGTCCTTTCAGGATCCATTCTTTGATGAATTCCTCATGTTGATCCAGCGGTAAAAACCAATGCTTAGTTTTTTTAAATTCAGGCACACTGCCGGAAAGGGTAGATTTGGGTTTTATCAAATCGGTCGCATTTAGAGAGCTTCCACAAGATTCACACTGGTCACCGTAAGCTTCTGGGTTTTGACAAACTGGACAGGTTCCAGTGACAAATCGGTCGGCCAAAAAAGCATTGGCCTCAGGATCGTACAACTGTTCAGTTTCTTTGACTAACAAATGGCCTTGTTCGTCCAATTGTTTAAAAATTTCTCCTGCTGTTTGGTGGTGTACTGCTCTCGAAGTTCTGGAGTAATTGTCAAATGAAATACCAAAAGTCTCAAAGGCCTTACGGATCATTTGGTCGTAATAATCAATCACTTCTTGAGGTGTTCTTCCTTCTTTTTTGGCTTTGATTGCTATGGCCACCCCATGTTCGTCGCTCCCACAAATAAAAGTCACATCTTTTTTTCTCAACCTGAGGTAACGAACATAAATATCCGCAGGAACATATACTCCAGCCAAATGACCAATATGTATAGGACCGTTGGTGTATGGTAAAGCAGCAGTAACGGTATATCTTTTTGGTCGCAAGGACATCTGGATTTTTTGCCAAAAATACGGATTTTATTGCCCGGCAAAGAATTTAATTTTATGATAAACATAACCACCTACTTATTACAATAACCCATAACTTTTACAGAAAAGCGGAATACCTCGTCGTTTTTACTTAAAAAATACAGGATACACGATCTTGGCAAGAGATTACTGTAAACTATAGGCAAAATTAGTTATGATCTTCCAAATAAGAGGATCATTGGTCTCTATTGAAGTCAGAGCCCGTTAAGTTAATTTTTCTATATTCTACACTTGAGACACTCTCTTTAAAATAGATTAAATTCTTGGTCACTGCAATCGATAATGTTTTTAATTTAAGTGACTGTATATAGAGTTACGTTTTGACTTAATTATCTATGTTTTGATGGTTATAATTGGGAAAGGAAATACATCCTAGAAGCACATTATCCTTTCGGGTAAAATGTTGTAAAACAAACATTATGTTTTATATTGTTAACTTTGTTAAAAATAAAACATAACGAGTTGAAAACCATTGCTTCACAAGTATCGGAATATGTCAAGACCAAGCCTTATTTGTCCACTGCACTATCACAAGGCATTATCAATTTGACCTCTTTGGCTCGTCAGATACAGCCCGACATTGAAAAGGCACTACGCAAGCCTGCCAGAAGCGGGGCCATTGTTATGGCACTAAAACGTATATCCGACAACGAGGAGTTCCTCTCTACCCACAGGATTGTAGGTGTTTTGAGAAATTTGGGAGACATCACCGTTCGGTCCTCCTTGACCGACTATTGCTTTAAACTTTCTGAAACCCTATTATTGTCACAGGCGGAATTTCTTACCGCTATCAAAAACAAAAAAGATATTTTTTATACTTCCTCTAGAGGAGTAGGAGAATCTAATATCGTTGTCAGCAGTAATCTCGCCCCCCTTATTGAGGATTTATTTCGTGAAGAGATCTGTATTGACAAGATAAATAACTTATCTGCTGTAACGGTCAAACTGCCTAACGATAATGTAAAAATTCCTGGTATTTATTACTTTATTTTTCAAAGGCTCTCCTGGGAGGGGGTCAATATCAATGAGGTTATTTCTACTTCCAACGAATTTACCATACTGATGGATGAAGATTCTGTCAATGTGGCTTTTGAGGTCATCAAAAATCTCAAATCACTTTAGTCGCTTGTCAGGGAACTGAGTTTCGTCAATAATTTTTCTACCGTGTGCACCTGATCAAGAACTAATAAAAGACGCAGACCATTTCGCGTTTGCTTTTCTTTGATACAGTATTTTTGGGGTTGTTTTTGAATCCCAACTAGTATTTGATTAAATATCGGACTTTGGAAGAAATCACTTTGTTGGTCGGATAAAAAGTAGCCTATACATTTTTTGTTTTTAATAATAAGTCTTTCCAGTCCCATTTTAGAGGCAAGCCACTTTAGGCGCAGAGTATTCAGAAGTTCCATCCCCTCCAAGGGAATTTTACCAAATCGGTCTTCGAGATTTTTTTTGAATTGGATCAAGGTGTTCTCATCCTTTATTTCACTCAACTCATTGTAAAGTGCCAATCTTTCATTGACTACATTGATATATTCATCCGGAAATAAGATCTCAAGATCGGTATCGATTTGAACTTCTTTGACATAGTTTTTTTCAAGGGAATTTTCTTGATCTTTAAATAGGGTTTTGAACTCATTTTCTTTCAATTCCTCTACGGCTTCCTCCAATATTTTCTGGTATGTTTCGAAACCTATTTCGTTGATAAAGCCACTTTGTTCTCCACCCAAGAGGTCACCGGCACCTCTTATTTCTAGGTCTCTCATGGCAATATGAATACCTGCTCCCAATGCTGTGAATTGAGAAATGGCCTTAATTCTTTTTTGAGCATCGGAGGCCACAGCACTCAGCGGTGGGGTGATAAAATAACAGAAGGCTTTTTTGTTGCTTCGACCTACTCTTCCCCTCATTTGGTGGAGATCACTCAGCCCAAAACTCTGAGCATTATTGATGAAAATAGTATTTGCATTTGGGACATCCAGCCCATTTTCGACAATCGTTGTTGCGATCAATATATCCGACTGCCCCTCCATAAAAGCCAATAAGGTTTTTTCCAATCGGTTGCCTTCCATCTGTCCATGGCCAATCGCAATGCGAGCATCTGGGATCAATCGCTGCAGCATGCCTGCAACTTCCTGAATATTTTCCACCCGATTGTGGATAAAATATATTTGCCCACCTCTTTGCAATTCGTAACGAATGGCGTCTCTAATGAGGGGCTCACTAAAACGAACAATTTCACTTTCAATGGGGTAGCGGTTAGGGGGTGGAGTGGCGATGACTGATAGATCCCTTGCAGCCATCAAGCTGAATTGTAAAGTTCTGGGTATAGGAGTGGCAGTAAGTGTCAAAACATCAACGTTGGTTTTGAGATCTCGTAATTTTTCTTTGACCGCCACACCGAATTTTTGCTCTTCGTCAACGATTAACAAGCCCAAATCTTTAAACTTAATCTTCTTGCTCACCAATTGGTGTGTGCCTATTAAGATATCTATTTTGCCCTGATACAGCTCATCTAGGATTTTTTTTCGGTCTTTGGTCGAACGAAAACGGTTGAGATAATCTACCCTTACAGGGAGTTCTTCCAGTCTTTTAGAAAAAGTTTTGAAGTGCTGAAAAGCCAGTATGGTCGTGGGGACCAAAACAGCGACCTGTTTGCTATCGTCAGCAGCTTTGAAAGCGGCACGGATGGCGACTTCTGTTTTTCCAAAACCTACATCACCACAGACCAGTCTATCCATGGGTCGTTCGTTTTCCATGTCTGCCTTAACGGCAGTAGTAGCTTTGCTTTGGTCGGGAGTGTCTTCAAACATAAAAGAAGCCTCTAGTTCCAACTGTAAATAGCTGTCTTGAGGAAAGGCGTGTCCTATTTTTTCTCTTCTTTTGGCGTAGAGTTTGATCAGGTCAAAGGCAATAGCCTTGACCCTGGTTTTGGTTTTTTGTTTGAGGGCCCTCCAAGCTTTGGATCCCAGTTTATGTAGCTTAGGTAAATGACCGTCCTTGCCATTAAACTTGGTGATTTTATGTAATGAATGAATGCTAAGGTAAAGAATGTCCCCCTCACCGTAACTCAATTTTATGGCCTCTTGTTTTACTCCATCTACATCAATTTTTTGAAGGCCTCCAAACTTCCCTATACCATGATCGATATGGGTAATAAAATCCCCAATTTTCAAGTGAGTCAATTCTTTGAGGGTCAGTACTTCTCTATTAGTAGCGGCAGATCGCAGTCTGTATTTATGGTATCGTTCAAAGATCTGATGATCGGTATAACAGGCGATCCGGGCTTCGATATCTTCGAATCCCTCGAAAAGTGGACATACCTCAGTTTTGAAATGTACCTTGGTTTCCATCTCCTCCAATATTTCATTAAACCGCTTGCGTTGGACTTCACTTGAACAAAAAATATAATTATCAAAACCCGAGGTGTGATTGTCTTTGAGGATTTTAATCAGCCGATCGAATTGCTTGTTGATCGAGGGCTGTGGGCTTTGTTTTATACTTATACGCTCTTGTGACTTTAGGTGGTCTGAATGGTTAATCAGGACTGTACTTTTCTTGGCTAGGCTATCCAGTAACTCCTGTTGATTCAAAAATAAAACTTCGGGAGGGTATTGAACTGTTGTCTCCAAGGACTGAAATTGTTTGGTGGCTTTGGCCCCTAATTTTTTGATTTGATCCAAGCTGAGATCGAGTTGGTTAAAAACTACCGTACTTTTTTGGGGCAAAGAGTCGATCAGTGATTTCCGTTTTTCGGTAAAAGAAACTTTTGAGGTGTTGGGTAACAAATCAATTTGATCCAATGGACTGATGGAGAGTTGTGTATTAACGTCAAAACTCCTGAGGCTCTCAATCTCCTCGTCGAAAAACTCGATACGAAAGGGGTGCTGATGGGCAAAAGAAAACACGTCGATGATCCCCCCTCTTACCGAAAACTCTCCTGGCTGGGTGACAAAATTAACTCGGTCAAACCCGTATTCAAAAAGGGTCTCATTTACAAAATCCAAACCCACAACATCTCCAGTTTTAACGGTCAGTGTTTTTCGTTTGAGGGTGTGTTGTGAAATGACCTTTTCAAAAAGGCCTTGTGGGTAGGTTACAATAATTTTTTTCTTTTTGGAGTAACTGAGTTTTTTGAGCACCTCGGATCGCAGTAGAACATTGGCATTGTCTGTAGCTTCGGGGTTGTATGCCTCTCTGTAGCTGGCAGGAAAATATAGTACTTCTCTTGGTGAGAGCAGTTGTTCGAGATCATTCAGATGATAGGTGGCTTGTTCGGCATTCTCCAGTACCATTAAAAAAGTGCGATCTAAATTCTTGAAAGCGCAAACAAGTTTAAAACTTAAACCAGAACCCACTAACCCTTTGAGTTGACAATAACCGCCCTGCAAAAGTGCGGTTTCAAATGCCTTTTGACTGGGGGTTTGGGTAATTTTATCAAACAGATGTTCGATAACTTTTTTTGGCAAATATAGTTTTCATTCCTATTATTCAGCTCAAAAAGCTCAAGATTTAAATTCTTTTTTTGGTTGATAACTACTGATAATTCAATACCCGTTGAAAAGGACAATACCCTATTTTAGTAATCTAATCGCCTTTGATGTTTTTAATTTTCGATACCGAAACCACAGGTTTGCCAAGAGACTGGAATGCTCCCTTGACAAACGGGGATAATTGGCCACGTTGTATACAAATTGCCTGGCAATTACATGATAAAGACGGGAATTGCATTTCCCACGAGGATTATTTGATACGACCTGACGGCTTCACGATTCCTTATGATGCCGAAAAAATTCATGGTATTTCTACTACACTGGCCCAAATGAAGGGGATCCCCATAGTTGAGGTATTGAAAAGATTTCAGGATGCACTGCATCAATGTGAATTCATTGGGGGTCACAACGTAAAATTTGATCTTAACATCGTGGGGGCGGAATTTTTTCGGTTGAGTGATCAAAACCCACTGGAAAATTTCCCCATTATTGACACCTGTACAGAACAAACCGCATCACTTTGTATGTTGCAAGGTGGAAGAGGTGGAAAATTCAAATTACCTACACTAAGCGAACTCCACACCCATCTTTTTGACGCTCGTTTTGAGGAAGCCCACAACGCGACTGCCGATGTAGAGGCTACCACAAGGTGTTTTTTCGAGCTTTTTAGACAGGGATCTATTAGGCCCGAAGCCTTGAAAAACAATGAGGAGATTTTACAGCACCTAAAAGAAGTCTTAGATGCACCGGTTAAAGGCATAGGACTGAAACATATCAATTTGAAAGCCGCCTCTGAACGATTGGTTGAGTTTGCCAAGAGTGGAGAGGAACACTCAAAAACAGTTACCGATTCGGAGGAGCAAATTTTACAAAACACCCCTTTTGTTCATTTACACACTCATTCCCAGTATTCCGTTTTACAGTCTACCAGTAGAATCGACGACTTGGTCAAAACTGCAGTTGAGGACCAAATGCCAGCGGTCACGCTTACCGATCACGCCAATTTGATGGGAGCCTTCCATTTTATTAAAGCCATAAAAAAACACAATGCCGATTTGCAAGAGGGCAAAACATATCTAAAACCCATTTTGGGTTGCGAATTTTATGTTTGTGAAGACCATCAAGACCGTTCCAGAAGAGATAACGGATATCAAATTGTTTTTATCGCCAAAAACAAAAAAGGCTACGAAAATCTCTCCAAGATGAGCTCAATTGCCTACACCCAAGGGTTTTATTATTTGCCCAGGATTGACAAAAAAGTCGTTGAACAATATAAATCTGATCTGATAGTTTTGACCGGAAATTTGTACGGAGAAGTGCCTTCAAAAATTCTCAACGTAGGCGACAATCAAGCAGAGGAAGCCCTAAAATGGTGGCAGGCTCAGTTTGGGGATGATTTGTACATTGAATTGATGCGGCATGGGCAGGAGGATGAAAAGCGTGCCAATCAGGTTTTAATTCAATTTGCCCAAAAATATGGAATTAAGTTCTTGGCGACCAATAATTCCTACTATACGACCAAAGCAGAGGCCAATGCTCACGATATTTTGCTATGTGTCAAAGAGGGCGAGAAACAAGCAACACCTATTGGTCGGGGCAGAGGGTTTCGTTTTGGTTTCCCTAACCAAGAGTATTACTTTAAATCTCAGGCAGAGATGAAAAACCTTTTCGCTGATTTACCCCAAGCAATCCTCAACATTGAGGAGGTAATTGACAAAGTAGAGCCTTTTGATCTAGAGCGTGAGGTCTTACTTCCCAAATTTGATATTCCTGACGATTTTTCCTCCAATGGATCCCATCAGCAGAAGGATAGAGAAAATCAGTTTCTCAGACATTTGACTTTTGAGGGCGCTAAAAGACGTTACGGAACTATAAGCGATGAAATTCAAGAACGATTAGATTTTGAATTGAAGGTAATCGCTAAAACAGGTTATCCAGGTTATTTTTTAATTGTGCAAGATCTAATAGCGGCGGCAAGAAAAATGGACGTTTCTGTTGGTCCAGGAAGGGGATCCGCTGCGGGTTCGGTAGTGGCC
>JAYPMF010000003.1:0-2961 GCA_038129785.1 Flavobacteriaceae bacterium | reverse complement strand
GTAGTGGCCTACTGTCTTTGGATTACCAACTTGGATCCCATTAAATACGATTTACTTTTTGAGCGTTTTTTAAATCCTGATCGGGTGAGTATGCCCGATATTGATATCGATTTTGACGATGAGGGAAGGGGGAAAGTCATGGACTACGTGATAGAAAAATACGGAGCCAATCAAGTGGCACAAATCATTACCTATGGAACTATGGCAGCCAAGTCTTCCATCAGAGATACTGCTCGTGTTTTGGACCTATCTTTGGGAGATGCAGATCGCATTGCAAAGTTGGTGCCAAATATCAAACTAGCAAAAATTTTCTCATCAGAAGAGAAGGAACTTAGAGAAAATCTCAGATTGGATGAGTTTAACCAAGTCAAAGAATTAAAGGAAATTTATGAAGGGGAGGACTTGGCCGGGCAGACATTACAACAGGCTAAGGTCTTGGAAGGCTCATTACGAAATACTGGTACACATGCTTGTGGGGTGATTATAACACCTGATGATATCACAAATTTTGTTCCTATAGCTTCCGCCAAAGATTCTGAGTTAAATGTGACTCAGTTTGACAATGCAGTAGTTGAGGAGGCAGGACTTCTAAAAATGGATTTCCTGGGTCTGAAAACCTTGACATTGATTAAAGACACAGTAAAACAAGTCAAATACCGACACGGAATTGATCTTGTTCCAGACGAATTTCCCTTAGATGATCAAATGACTTATGAGTTGTTCCAAAGGGGAGAAACGGTAGGTATTTTTCAGTATGAATCTTTGGGCATGCAAAAGTATTTAAAAGATCTAAAACCAAATGTTTTTGCTGATTTGATTGCAATGAATGCTTTGTATCGACCAGGTCCATTAGAATATATTCCCAGCTTTGTCGCCAGAAAAAACGGAGACGAAGAAATCAAGTATGATTTACCGGAGATGAAGGAGTTTCTCAAAGAGACCTACGGGATCACCGTCTATCAGGAGCAAGTGATGTTGTTGTCTCAAAAATTGGCGGGATTTTCTAAGGGCGATGCCGATCTGTTGCGAAAAGCAATGGGAAAAAAAATATTCGCTCTGCTGGAAAAACTTAAACCAAAGTTTATCCAGGGAGGAGAGGCTAACAACCATCCCAAAGAGGTATTGAATAAAATATGGAAGGACTGGGAAGCATTTGCTTCCTATGCTTTTAATAAATCCCACTCCACTTGTTATGCTTGGATTGGATATCAGACAGCATATCTCAAGGCACATTACCCCTCGGAGTATATGGCGGCGGTACTTTCTAATAATATGAATGACATTAAACAAGTCACTTTCTTTATGGAAGAGTGCAAAAGAATGGGGGTAAAAGTTTTGGGACCAGACGTCAATGAGTCTTTTTATAAATTTAATGTAAATGAAGAAAATGCCATCCGTTTTGGAATGGGAGCAATCAAAGGAGTTGGAAAGGGAGCGGTGGATACTATTATTGAGCACCGTAAAGAGGCACCTTATCAAAGCATTTTTGATTTGGTCAAGAAAGTAGACCTAAGAGCTGCCAATAAAAAAGCACTTGAAAACCTTGCTTTGGCAGGTGGATTTGGTTCTTTTGTGGGTACGCACAGAGCTCAGTATTTTAATCCTGATGGAGATGGGATTATTTTTTTAGAGAAGGTGATTCGATTTGGATCTAAATACCAAGAAAGACAAAATTCAGCACAAACCAGTCTGTTTGGTGATGATACAGACCAAGTTTATCAGGAACTGTTCATCCCCCCCGCTCAAGAATGGGACAACTTAGGTAAACTCAAGAAAGAACGAGAAGTGGTGGGAATATACATTTCAGGTCACCCACTGGATGATTTTAAAAAGGAAATGGAATTGTTTACCAATGCGAATTTGTCTCAGCTCAAAGACTTGATGCCTTTGGTTAAAAAAAGTTTGAATATTGCAGGAATTGTCAACGAGGTTCAGCATTTGGAATCCAAAAACGGTAAGGGATGGGGTCGATTCACTTTGGAGGATTTCTCAGATCAGTTTGAGTTCAAAATTTTTGGAGAAGAGTATCTCAAGTTTAAACACTTTATCAGTATCAATCAATTTATAAGGATAAAAATTAATATTAAAGAGGGATGGAGAAATCAAGAAACATTCAGATTGGGAGATCCGCGTATACAGTTTATTCATTTTGAGATGTTACACGACTCCCTTGCCAAAAACTCAAAAAAATTGACATTACAGATTGATATAAGAGAATTGAAATCAGAAAGTATTCAGCAATTGAAGAGAGAACTTAAAAGTTTTAAAGGAGATAAACCGCTCTTTTTTGATATCATTGATCCCAAAAAACAACTCAAATTAACCCTGGCAAGTCGCAAACAAAAAGTAACTATTTCGCAAGAGTTGATATCACATTTAGAGGAAAAACAGTTTCAATACAAATTGAATTAATTTGATATTGAAATATGCAATATTTCAATAAAAAAAAATTGATCGATGAGGTTAATGTTACATTTCTTAAAATGATTAATTTTGGTTCTAAATTTTTTTGAATATGGCTTTAGAAATTACTGACGCAAATTTTGAGGAAACAGTTTTGAAATCAGATAAACCTGTAATTGTAGATTTTTGGGCTGCTTGGTGCGGACCATGTCGTATGGTAGGGCCGATTATTGATGAAATCAGTGAAGATTACCAAGGCAAAGCTGTTGTCGGCAAATTGGATGTTGACCAACACCAACAATATGCTGCAAAATATGGGGTCAGAAACATCCCGACGGTACTGCTTTTTGATAAGGGTGAATTGGTTGGTAGACAAGTAGGTGTTGCTCCCAAAAAAGCCTATGCTGATGCTTTAGACGCTGTACTGTAATCATCATCTTATTTGTTATTATAAAGTTTGGCAAAATCAAAATGGGATGTATATTTGCATCCGCTGGTATTTTGGTCTGGTAGTTCAGTTGGTTAGAATACATGCCTGTCACGCATGGGGTCGCGGGT
>JAYPMF010000002.1:40120-45092 GCA_038129785.1 Flavobacteriaceae bacterium | reverse complement strand
ATTTATTAGATCTCCATCGAATCCAACTTTCCTCTTTGTAATCGATTGGGGGATCAGTATTGAACTTGCTTTGGAAAAGCGATATCGTATAATCATCATAACCTCCTTCAGAAGGCATGGCTGGAAGGCGGTCATCTCCCTGAATACCATCTATATCATAGCGAGTGACCACCTCCTCAATAAGTTCTAATAAAAATTTTTGAGGTCCAGGATGAAGTGCGTTCCACCACATAAAATTATTTTTTTTCAAGATTTTACCTTCCCTATCTCTGCCCATCCATTCAGGATATTTTTTAATCCATATACTTTGGGGATCATCATATGCAAATGAAAAACCAAACTCAAACCAAGCGTGAACTTTTATCCCTTCCCTGTGAGCTTGATTGATCAAATACTCTAATGGGTCAAAATGTGAAAGCATTGGTTCTTGTTTTAATCCAATATATTTTTCCAAAACATCGCTTGGGTATTGTGTAAGACCTTTATTCCAAACCACTACAAAAAGATGATTGATTTGGTATTTTATACAATTGGAAACTAAGGCTTTGATATTCACTTCTGATTTAAGGGCATCACTACCCACATTGGTAACCCAAACTCCCCTAAAAGTACTTTCTGGTAAATGTTTTTCCAAATAAGTTTGATCACTTATATTACAACTAATTAACAAAAGACTTAGGGTGATAATAAAGGATTTAGTGATCCAAAACATGGCTTAGTGAAATAATAACCTCAATTTAAAAATTTCTATCTCTTTTTTAAAATGCCTCCTCAATATTTTGTGTTCTATGGACTGTTAAAGTTTTCAAGGGTTTTCTCTCTGAAGAGCTCATTGTAATTTCAAAATGATGTAACTGAAAAAAAATCTTCCTATTTTAGAATAAAATAGTAATGGTTTTCTATGTGATACATTTATACAAAATAACGAGGTTGAACTCTAATCTAAAACGTATTTTAGTTGGATTTTCATTATTAATATTGTTGTGGTCTTGTAGTTTCACAACCGATAAAAATCCCGAATACCTTTTCAAAGCAAGTATGTTGGTCAAAGAAAACCATACGTGGTACAAAGCTTTCATTCATTTTGGTAAACTTATCGAAGAACGTTCTGGCGGAAAAATGAAATTAGAGGTTTACCCTTCCGAACAATTGGCTAAAGAACTTGAGGCCATTCGCTTGATTAGGTCGGAGGTCATCGACATGACCATTTCTGCAGGTTCCCTAACCAACTTTGCTGAAATACTAATTTTTTCTGATATGCCTTTTTTGCTAAAAGATACTATTGCGATGCAGAAACTGATTAACAGCGATATCGGGAAGCGAATCGAAAAGGAAATGATTAAAAAAATAGGAGTCCGTCCTATTGGCTATTTTCAAAGAGGCGAACGTCATTTGACATCTAATCGTCCCATTAAGCACCCTGATGATCTTCAAGAATTAATCATAAGAGTTCCCAATGTACCTTCCTATGTTGTTGCTTGGAAAGCTTTAGGAGCCAAACCCACACCTATGGCCTTTTCCGAAGTGTTTTCCTCCCTTCAACAAGGAACCATCGAAGCACAGGAAAACCCTTTTGCAATGATTAAAAATGCTGGTTTTAGCGAAGTACAAAAATACCTCAATCTCACGGGTCATCTTATCACTTGGGGTTATCCTATAGTGGGGGAAAAACAATTTCAAAAATTACCGGATGACCTTAAGGCCATTTTTTTACAGGCTGCAAAAGAAATGCAAATATATGAGCATAAATTGTTTCTCAACAACGAATCCAAAGTTCAAAAACAATTACAAGAAGAAGGTATGATATTTGTTGAAGTTGATAAAAATGTTTTCATGGAAAATGGCGAAAAAGCCATTTATGAAAGTTTATCACCCCAGATGCAAGAGATTTACAAAACCATAAAAAAAATTACTCAATGAGCTTCAAAATTTTTTTGTCAAAGTTTTTAAAATATGGAACACTATTAACTAGTTTGGGATTTATCATCACTGTATCACTTCAAATTTTCGCAAGGTTTTTCCTCAGCGATGTACCTCCATGGACTGAGGAAGCCTCAAGGATTTTGTTTATTTATGCCATAGCATTTTCAAGTGGTTTGGCATACCGTGGTAATTATTTTGTTTTTTTAGAAGCTTTTTACGCTGGCTTTTCCAATAACCTTAAGAAAATAGTAGACTTGATATCTCCTCTGTTGAGTCTTGTTTTATTTGCATTTTGTGGCTTTTATACATTGTTCATGATTGAAATGGGTCTCAATGAACACTCACCAACACTTCATGTCATAATGGCAATACCCTTTTTAAGTATCTTGATCTTAAGTCTATCAATCACTTATTTCAGTTTTTTAGCCCTTCTGAAAAAAATTAAATTTTGGAAATCATGATATTCTTACTGATCACTGTTTTTGTTGTTTGTCTTTGTTTTCGGTTTCCAATTGCATTTTCTTTGGGATTGTCTTGTTTGTTTTATTTTATTTTCAAAGGAACTCCCTTGGTGGTAGTCCCACTTAAAATGTATGCTGGAATTGATGTATTTGTCTTACTAAGCATCCCGGGTTTTATTATCGCGGGGAATTTGATGAACCAGGGAGGGCTGACTGATAAGATAATTAAGTTTTGCAACCATCTTTTGGGACATATCAGAGGTGGGCTTTCATACGTCAATATTAGCGCCTCTATGCTTTTTGCAGGTATTTCAGGAACTGCCATTTCTGATACTGCTAGTTTAGGAGCTGTGATGATCCCTGCCATGAAAAAAGAAGGATACGACAGCGATTTTTCTTGCGCCATTACCGCAGCCTCCTCAACCGTAGGACCCATTATTCCACCCAGTTTACCAATGATTATTGCTGCAACGTTGAGTGGATTATCTGTTGGAAAACTTTTTCTTGCTGGAGCCATCCCAGGCTTGCTATTGGGTTTGGGACTTATGCTTGTAGCCTATTTTGTAGCTAAAAAAAAGAACTATCCAAAGCATCAAAAAAGTTCGATAATGCAAATTCTAAAGAGCTTTACCGATACCTTTTGGGCCTTGTTGATGACATTGATAATTTTATTTGGGATAATTGGGGGAGTATTCACCCCTACAGAAGCTTCAGTCGTTGCTGTGCTATATGCACTATTTATTGGAACATTTGTCTATAAAAAACTGAACCTTAAAAACATTTCCGTTGTCATTTTAGATTCCATGAAAACCACTGCATCACTCATGATATTGGTTGGTTTTGCCAATTTGTTTGGATTCATACTCATTACCGAACAGATTCCACAAGGTATTTCCGAACAGATACTTCTTTGGACTACAAATAAATACGCAGTGCTTTTGTTGATCAACCTTTTGCTTATATTGGTGGGAACCTTCATGGAAACTATTGCCGCCTTGTTGATTTTGTTCCCGATTTTACTAAAGGTTGCAATTGAGGTGGACGTAGAACCATTACATTTTACGGTTATTGCGGTCCTAAATTTAATCATAGGTCTTACGACTCCCCCTGTAGGAGTATGTTTATTTGTTGCATCAAGTATTGGTAAAACTTCAATCGGAAAAGTCAGTAGGGCAGGACTACCTTTTTTAGGAATAAGTATTCTGGTATTGGTTTTAGTTACACTGTTTCCTGAGTTGTCTCTCTTTCTACCCAATCTCATCATGGATTAGGTTTTACAAACTTAGATTATGAAAATAAAAAAACCCCACAATTATTGCAGGGTATTTATTGAGCTGAATAAAGCAGTATATACTGCTTAAGCTTTTGGCTTTAAGTATGTAAAAATAGCCAATCCAAACATGACGAAATCAATTGCAAATTCGGGAAGTCCCATATTTGTCAATGGAGAAGAAGCCATGAAGTAAAAGGCACCAAACAAAGGTATGTAGGCAATAATTATTGCTAATAATAGTTTTTTTGCATCCTCAACTCCCAAATTTCTCGAAAAGAGTAACATCAATCCTATCATTAAAAATGCAGGGGTAAGTGCGTATTGAAACATGATGGCTAGCTCTGCCGCTTCTTCACCAACATTGAACATCATTTCGATAGAGGGCTTTGCAAATGCAGCGTAAAGTACCGATTGAAGCAACTGGATGACTCCAATAATAGTTAAGGTTAATTTAGTTTTCATTTAAAAAAATTTTGGTTTATGATCAAATGTCTTAATTTCAAAATACAAAAAATGCTTAATAAACAAGTAAGTTAGTAAGACTATATGGCCCTATTCTTGGGTTTTTTATTAGGAATTCTTCCAAAATTACCCGACCCATCGTAGTCAATGATATCCGTCTCAATTTTGGATTGGCTATTGGCTTTGATCTCTCTGTTGTTAAAAAAGATACCCAACAAAAAAAGAAAAAATACAATCAGCCCTATGACAAAGATGATGGAAATACTCATTGTTTTGACATTTGCTTAATATAGGCTCCACCAGCTAAAATAGAAGGCACCCATAGACCAACGTAAATCCCTTCCTGTTGCTGGCCATTGAACCATAGGTATACCGAAAATATAAAGCTGACAAATGCAGCCATCAAAATCATTATGTCAGAGAGTTTCATTATTATTTAGATTCCTTTTTCCTAAAGAATTCTTCATCAGATTCAATCCAAACAAAATCACTGGTTACCTTTTGGGATTTGGGGTTGTAAAAGACCTCTAAGTATTTAAGTCTTTTGACATTCTTGACTTTAACCTGTGCTATAAAATTGTGATGATGAAACTTATCAAAAGGGCTAATAAAAGAAGTATAGGAATCCCAAATAATATTTCGTGTATATTCTACATTAATATAGTTAGATTTCACAAACGCTCTAATGGACCCATTAATTTCCTTTACGTTTACAGGTACTATTTCACTTTCCTTTAAATTTTTACGCTCCATTACATCTAGGAACCCCTGATGTTCAGTAACGAAATCACCCAATGCGGGTTTTTGTTCTTGATTGGAGATGCCCAACTCGATCAAGTCAGCGGCATTGTCT
>JAYPMF010000002.1:19359-40110 GCA_038129785.1 Flavobacteriaceae bacterium | reverse complement strand
TCTTCTTTTTCTTGGATCAAATAAAACTCTTCATCCTCAGGAATCCACTCAAAATCTCCCTTGGCTTTTTTTACAAAAGGATCATAGATAACTTCAACATATTTTAGACGTTCCAAATCCTTTACCTTTACTTGTGCAATAAATGTATGGTAGTGGTAAATATCGGATGGGCTTAGAAAAGTTTTATAAGAATCCCAGATAATATTTCGTGTACTCTCAACGATCTCAGGGTATCGTTCCTCTACGAAAAAACGAATTATTTTATTGATTTCTTTGATGTTTATTGGAGTGATCTCTCCGGCTTCATTTTCTTCAAATCCTTCATGCTCAGTGATAAAATCTTCGATTTTGACACGTTCCTGTTGAGCATAAACTGTAGCATTACAAAACAAAGCAAATGAAATAAACAAAGAAAAGATGCTAAACTTCATGAACATTGATTTTTTAATTTTTATAAATATAGTAAATATCAAAATGAGTTGTCGAAATTGCCTAATTTAATTGGACAAAAAGCGGAAAAGGTCATTGCCGTTGGCATAAATTACCAAAGCCAGTAACAAGAAAAATCCAACCATTTGGGCATACTCCATAAACTTATCATTAGGCTTTCTTCCACTAATCATTTCATACAATAGAAACATCACATGACCACCATCTAATGCAGGAATAGGTAATAAGTTCATAAAAGCCAAAATGATTGAAATAAATGCCGTACTGCCCCAAAAAGCTCTCCAATCCCATGAGGCCGGAAAAAGACTTCCTATGGCGCCAAAACCACCCAACTGTGAAGCTCCTTTTTTAGTAAATACATATTTAAATTGGGCTACATAATCATAAAGCATCCAATATCCATAGCTGAATCCTTCAGCTATACTTTCGCCCAAAGAAAGATCTTCCTGACTGATTTTGATGGAATTTTTAGGAATGACACCCATTTTACCTTGGGCATCCAATATCATATTTATGGTATCTTTAATTTGATTACGTTCGATTATATATTGAACTTTTTGATTAGCCTTTTCATTGTTGTAGTCTCGTAGTTCTGTCCAATCTTCAATAATTGTTTCATCTGCAAAAATAATTTTGTCCCCAGCTCTGAATCCAGCTTGAAAAGCAACCTTATCAGTTAAAACACTATCTATTTCGGCGGGAAAACGTGGATACAAAATACTCATTTGACCAGTAGTGAACATGCGATCACCAATATTTTCTGGTATTGCTATGTTGATTTTCATTCCATTTTTACGTTCGACTTGAACCACTTGAACAGATCGGATCAATAACAGTTTATTGATATCAAGGGCAACCTCAAGAGGTTTACCATCAACTGACACAATTTGATCCCCTTTTTTGAACCCGATTTCTTTAGCCAAAGGCGAAACGCCCAGTCCCAGAGGTAAAGCACTATTGGGTAAAGTATTTTTCCCCCAAACAAATAGGATCATCATATAGATCAAGAAACCCAAAACTAGATTCACAGTTACTCCTCCCAGCATAATGATTAATCGTTGCCATGCTGGCTTGGTTCGGAATTCCCAGGGTTTTGGGGGTTGTTTCATTTGTTCTTTGTCCATACTCTCATCGATCATCCCTGATATTTTGACATAACCTCCCAAGGGTAACCAACCAATACCATAAACGGTATCGCCAAATTTCTTTTTAAACAAAGCAAACTTGACATCGAAAAAAAGAAAAAACTTTTCCACTCGGGTTTTAAAGATTTTGGCAGGGATGAAATGCCCTAATTCGTGTAATACAATTAAAATTGACAAACTAAGTAGGAGTTGAATGCCCTTTATTACCATAGGTTCCATAGCAAACAAATTTTGGTGTCAAAAATACCATTTTTAGCCACATTCCATAACCATTTAGACAAAAACCTTTGGAGTCATTTTTTGTATTTATAATGACTTATCTTTGAGCAAAAATGGGGATTCTAGAAAAATACAGGAAATTTTTATGGGTATTAGCAGCCGTTTCTGTCATAATACTGATGTTGTTTTACAATGCACTATTACCGATCAAAAAGCTGCCAGTGTATCAACCCGCTATGGTCAATTTTGAATTAGTTGACAGTACCATACAGCATCATAAGAAATTTCATCGTATTGCAGATTTTTCTCTGACCAACCAAAACGGAAAAACCGTTACACAAAAAGACTTTAAAGGGAAAATATATGTGGCAGATTTCTTTTTCACTACCTGTCCCAACATCTGTATCGCAATGACAGACAACCTACTTAAAGTTCAGGAAAAAATAAAAAACAATCCCAATGTGGTGCTGCTGTCCCATTCCGTTACACCCAAAATAGACTCGGTACCTCAGCTCAAAAAATATGCTATAGAAAAGGGAGTTATTGATAAAAAATGGAATCTTGTCACTGGAGACAAAAAAGAAATTTATGAATTGGCAAGAAAGTCCTACCTTGCGGTTAAGGAAGACGGAGACGGTGGACCATTCGATATGATTCATACCGAAAACTTTATACTGGTCGATCCTGACCGAAGAATCAGAGGCTTTTATGACGGAACAGATTTAGAGGAAATTCAGAGATTGTTGGAGGAATTAGAAATTTTAATCCAAGAATATTTTCCCCACTAAATAAAAGGCTCTTTATCGTTATAGATTGATCAAAATTTATAATTTTGTTTTTTTAAAATCATTCTAAATAATGTATCCGCTAGATCAATTGGCTGTTGGACAAAAAGCGATCATCAAATCAATTGAAACTGATTTTTTGCCCCTCAAATTGATTGAAATGGGATGCCTGCCAGGCAATGAAATTTTAGTACTCTATTTGGCTCCATTTCAAGATCCACTTTATCTAAAAGTTGATGAGGCCCACTTGGCCATTAGGAAAGAAGTTGCCCGATACATTATGGTAAAACCTTTAATGGATGATTAAAAACATCAAAGTTGCCCTTATAGGGAATCCTAATACAGGAAAAACCTCTATATTTAATGCTCTTACCGGATTGAATCAAAAGGTGGGAAATTATCCGGGGATTACCGTTGAAAAAAAGCAGGGTAGTTGTAGATTGGATCGAGCTACAAAAGCTAGAGTCCTCGATTTACCTGGTACCTACAGCCTCAATGCTTCATCCATGGATGAGAATGTGGTTGTTGAATTACTTCTAAATAAAAATGATCCAGATTTCCCGGATGTTGCCATTGTTATCTCAGATGTTGAGAACCTTAAGCGCAACCTTCTTTTATTTTCACAAATCAAAGATCTTGAGATCCCAACGGTATTGGTCATAAATATGTCCGATCAGATGAAAAGAAAAGGGATCCAAATTGATCTTGAGAAGTTAGAGAAAAAACTCAATACGAAAGTAGTTTTGGTGAGTACCCGCCAAAATTTGGGAGTGAGTCAACTAAAACAAATTTTAGTTAATTACCGATCGATCCCTAATACCCCAATGTTTGACCCCACCTCCATCGATAAAGAATATTTTGAAAGCCTTAACAAGGCTTTTCCCAATCAATCGTTGTATAAACTTTGGTTGGTTATCACCCAAGATATCAATTTCACTAAACTTGAGCGACAAAAAGTGCCCGATACGACAGATTTTAGAACTCAATCTAAATCTTTCCTCAAAAATTTACAACAGCGGGAAACAATCAAACGTTATCAAGCTATTAATCAAATTCTTAAACTGACCTACAAGGTTAATCTCCAAGAGGCGACAGACTTGAGGAGCAGATTGGATAATTTATTGATACACAAATTTTGGGGTTATATTATTTTTTTTCTGACTTTATTGACCATTTTTCAAGCCATATTTGATTGGAGTAGTATACCTATGGATTTCATTGATAATAGCTTTGTAGGTTTGAGTGAATGGCTAAAGCTTCAGTTGCCTTCAGGAGTATTGACCGATTTGATTACAGAGGGTGTCATTTCCGGTTTGGGAGGTATCATGATTTTTATTCCTCAAATTGCTTTTTTGTTTTTGTTTATTTCTATCCTAGAGGAAACTGGTTACATGAGTCGAGTGGTATTTTTGATGGATCGAAGTTTGAGAAAATTTGGTTTGAGTGGAAAAAGTGTAGTCCCTTTGATCTCTGGAACTGCCTGCGCCATTCCAGCTGTGATGGCCACGCGAAATATTGAAAATTGGAAAGAACGATTGATCACCATCTTAGTGGTTCCTTTTACCACATGCTCTGCCCGACTTCCAGTATATATGATACTCATTTCTTTGGTAATTCCTGATAATCGCCTCTTTGGGATAAATTATCAAGGTTTAACCTTGATGGGACTATATCTGATTGGGTTCTTGATGGCCATTGTTTCGTCATCTATCCTAAATAATTTAATTAAATCCCCCAGCAAGTCATATTTTGTCGTGGAAATGCCCAATTACAAACTTCCATTACCTAAAAATGTGGCTTTAATGGTTTGGGAAAAAACCCGATCTTTTGTGGTAGAGGCCGGTAAAATTATATTGGCAATTTCAATCTTGCTTTGGTTTATGGCCTCTTTTGGTCCAGGGAAAAACTTTTCAAATGCAGAACAAATTGTATCTCAACAATCTGTTAATCAAATACTTGATGAGATTGAATTAAAAAACAAAATTGTTTCTTTTAGGTTGGAAAATTCCTACATCGGTATTTTGGGAAAAACCATTGAACCGATAATTCTTCCTTTGGGGTATGACTGGAAAATAGGAATTGCTTTGATTAGTTCATTTGCGGCTAGGGAAGTTTTTGTAGGAACATTGGCTACCATTTACAGTATCGGAAGTGAGGACCAAGAGACTATTAAAACAAAAATGGCAGGAGAAATAAGAAAAGATGGAACTAGTCTATTTAACTTAGCTACTGGGATTTCTCTTATGCTTTTTTATGCATTTGCAATGCAATGTATGAGTACGTTGGCGATTGTCAGGAAAGAAACAAACAGCTGGAAATGGCCTATTATTCAGCTTATTTCAATGACCATTATTGCTTATTTTATGTCATTAATTGTCTATCAAATGTTAAAATAATTATGATTATACAATATATAATAGTAATATTAATGGGATCTTGGTCTCTCTATTATATTATTAAAAAGTTTAGAGTAAAGAATAAGCCTAAAAGCAACAAAAGCTGTAGTAAAGGCTGTGGGTGTTAATACATTATTAAAAATTTATCCAACATTCAAAACCATATTTTGGATTTCCAAGCCCTGAAAATCATTCTAAATGAATTGGATAGTTTTCCAATACCCTAAGCTTGCTTCATCAATTGTTCAATTTCATCTGGATCTTTGGGAATATTTTCCGTCAAATTGATAGGTGATCCATGCTCTTGAGTGACTACATCATCTTCAATGCGAATGCCAAAACCTTCTTCAGGAATATATATTCCAGGCTCAACGGTAAGTACCATATTTGCCTGTAGCGGTTGGTCTACCAATCCGTAATCGTGTGTATCAAGACCCAAGTGGTGGGAAGTACCGTGCATAAAATACTTTTTGTATGCGGGTTTTTCAGGATCTTGGTTTTTGACCATTTTTTGGTTTAATAGCCCCAGTCCAATTAACTCATTAGTCATGATCTGACCTACCTCTTGATGATATTCTTTAAGCAATATTCCTGTGACAAGTAACTGCATTGCAGTTTTTTCTACACGCAAAACAGCTTCGTATACCTCACGTTGTCGAGGAGTAAATTTTCCTGAAACAGGAATTGTTCGAGTCATATCGCTGGCATAATTACCGTAGGCAGCTCCAACATCCATTAAAATCAAGTCACCAGACTGGCATTGTTTATTATTGTCTACGTAGTGCAAGACGTTACAATTTTTTCCAGATGCAATTATTGGGGTATAGGCAAATCCATCGGATCTATTTTTTAAGAACTCATGAGCCAATTCTGCCTCGATTTCAAATTCCCATATACCAGGTTTTACAAAAGGAAGAACCCTACGGAACCCTTTTTCGGTTATATCAATGGCATTCTTGATTTGGTGAATCTCCTCGGCATCTTTTACCGATCTTAACTTTTGTAAAATAAAGTTACTTTTTTCATTAGGATGACTGGGAAACTTAGCCTTAGCCCATCTGATGAATCGATCTTCTCGAGTTTGGGTTTCAACCTTCGCCCTAAAATGTTCATTGGTATTAAAATAAAAAACTTTGGCGACCTTGGCTAAAGCTTCAAATATCGATTCAAATTCATCCAGCCAAAGTATAGTTTGAATACCAGATAAAGCAGAGGCTTGCCTCTTGGTTAGTTTTTGTCCTTCCCAAACAGCTATCAACTCATTGGTTTTTTTGATGAATAATATTTCGCGGTGTTCTGGTTTTGGTGAGTTGGGAAAAAGCAATAATATACTTTCTTCTTGATTGATCCCGCAGAGGTAAAAGATATCTCGATGTTGTGCAAAAGGAAGGGTGCTGTCTGCACTTATTGGATAAATATCATTGGAGTTAAAAATCGCCAAACCACCTGATCTCATTGCCTGCATAAAAAGTTCTCTATTTTTGGAATAAAGACGGGAGGATAATGGACGGTAGCGCATCGGCCAAATTTTTTAGTTAAAACATGTAAAATTATTAAATTTAAAAGGAGTGTCAGGAATTTTGGCTCAATTTGTTGAGCAAAAAAGAGATTTTACCCTTTTATTTAGATTAAATGTTAAACAGTATTGAGATTGTACTAACATCTATAAAATTTAAGCACTTGAGTTTTTCTATTCAATGTTTATGGACTAATTTTGTTGTAATAAACCAATAATAATGATAACAACTACCATAGCCAGAAAGGTAGCCATGGCCCTGTCGGGTCTTTTTCTGATACTTTTTTTAGGTCAGCATTTTACTATCAATATAACTTCGGTTTTTAGCGAAAAAACTTTTAATTTTTTATCACACTTTATGGGGAATAATCCAGTGGTACAATTCATTTTACAACCTATCTTGATTTTTGGAGTTGTTTTTCACTTTGTTATGGGTTTTATTTTGGAGCTTAAAAATGCCAAATCACGTAGTGTAAAATATAAATCCTTCAAAGGATCTGCCAACGCTAGTTGGGTGTCAAGGAATATGATCATTTCGGGGATTGTTATACTTTCCTTTTTGGGCTTACACTTTTACGATTTTTGGGTCCCTGAAATTAATTATAAATATATTGAGTTTCTTCCACAAGACCCTGACAGATACTATGGAGAACTAGTTCACAAATTTCATAATCCTTTTAGGGTTATCATATATTCATTATCATTTATCTTTTTGGCATTACATCTTCTACATGGCTTTTCATCATCTTTTCAATCAATGGGATTAAACAATAAATATAGCCGTGGAGTGAAATGGTTTACGGCCGTTTTTTCGCTTGTCATCCCGACAGGCTTTATATTTATAGCAATTTTTCATCATCTAAATGGATAATTAAATGGCAAAGTTAGATTCAAAAATACCTAAGGGAAGCTTGTCAGAAAAATGGACTAACCACAAGAGTGACATTAATCTTGTCAGTCCAGCCAACAAGCGTTTGATTGATATAATTGTTGTTGGTACCGGTTTGGCAGGAGCATCCGCCTCAGCGACTTTGGCCGAATTGGGTTATAATGTTAAAACATTTTGTTTTCAAGATTCTCCCCGAAGAGCACATTCTATTGCCGCCCAGGGAGGAATTAATGCTGCCAAAAACTATCAAGGTGATGGTGATTCTACTCACAGACTTTTTTATGATACCATCAAGGGTGGTGATTACCGATCCAGAGAATCTAATGTCTACCGTTTAGCGGAGGTTTCCACCAACATCATTGATCAATGTGTTGCTCAAGGTGTTCCCTTTGCCAGAGATTATGGAGGCTTGTTGGATAATCGTTCCTTTGGAGGGGTGTTAGTATCCAGAACCTTCTACGCTAAAGGTCAGACCGGACAACAGTTGTTGTTGGGTGCTTATTCTGCTATGAACCGACAAATTGGTCGAGGAAAAATAAAAATGTACAACCGTCACGAAATGATGGATCTAGTTTTGGTCGATGGAAAAGCAAGGGGGATCATTACCCGAAATTTGGTTAATGGAGAAATTGAAAGACATGGTGCTCATGCAGTGGTCATTGCATCGGGAGGATATGGTAATGTATTCTTTTTATCCACCAACGCAATGGGAAGTAATGTTTCTGCTTCATGGAAAATCCATAAGCGCGGAGCGCATTTTGCCAATCCGTGTTTTACACAAATTCATCCCACTTGTATCCCTGTGTCTGGAGAGCATCAGTCCAAGTTGACATTGATGTCAGAGTCTTTGAGAAATGATGGTAGAATTTGGGTTCCAAAAAAACTAGAGGATGTTAAGTCAATAAGGGCAGGGAAACTCAAACCCATAGATATTGAAGAGAATGATCGTGATTATTATCTCGAACGTCGTTATCCTGCCTTTGGAAACTTGGTTCCCCGAGATGTAGCCTCACGGGCTGCCAAAGAACGTTGCGATGCTGGATATGGGGTCAATAAAACAGGAGAAGCGGTTTATTTGGATTTTGCCGACGCCATTACTCGATATGGTAAAGAACAAGTTCATGTCAAGGGCTTTGACGAGAACGATTTAGCTTTGGTTAAAAAATTGGGACAAGAGGTCGTTCGTGCTAAATACGGAAACCTTTTCCAAATGTATGAAAAAATTGTAGATCAAGATCCTTATGAAACCCCCATGATGATCTACCCAGCCGTTCATTATACTATGGGAGGTGTTTGGGTAGATTATAACTTGATGACTTCTATTCCTGGTTGTTATGCAATTGGTGAAGCCAACTTCTCGGACCACGGCGCCAATCGCTTGGGAGCTTCTGCATTGATGCAAGGTTTGGCAGATGGTTACTTTGTTTTGCCATATACAATTGGGGATTATTTATCTGATGACATAAGAACCGGTCCAATCTCCACAGATATTCTCGAGTTTGAAGTGGCCGAAAAAGAAGTAAAAGATAGATTAGAGGCTTTTATTAACAATAATGGCAAACACTCCGTCGATTATTACCACAAAAAACTGGGTAAAATCATGTGGGACAAATGTGGTATGTCAAGAAACAAAAAAGGTTTGAATGAGGCCATTAGTGAGATCAAAGCACTTAGAGAAGATTTTTATAAAAATGTTAGTGTACCTGGAGGAGCAGACGAGTTCAACGAGCAGTTGGCCAAAGCCGGAAGGGTAGCTGATTTTCTTGAGTTGGGAGAATTATTTGCTAAAGATGCCCTGGAAAGAACAGAGTCCTGTGGAGGCCACTTTAGAGAAGAATCCCAAACCTCAGAGGGAGAGGCATTGCGTGATGACGAAAACTTTACCTTTGTTTCTGCATGGGAATATAGAGGGGAACCCTCAAAGGCCAGACTTCACAAAGAACATTTAAAATACGAAGGAATTGAAGTTAAAACACGTTCCTATAAATAAGAACAAAATGAATTTAAAACTTAAAATATGGCGTCAAGCCAACGCAGAGGCAAAAGGAAGAATGGTTACTTATTCTATTTCCAATGTTTCACCCGATATGTCTTTTTTGGAGATGATGGACATGCATAATGAGCAATTGATCCAAATGGGTGAGGATCCAGTTGCCTTTGATCATGACTGCCGTGAGGGTATTTGTGGGATGTGCTCCATGTTCATCAATGGAGAGGCACATGGTCCTGACCGATTGGTTACGACCTGCCAATTACACATGCGAAAATTCAAAGATGGAGACACCATAACCATAGAACCTTTTAGGGCCAATGCTTTTCCCGTTATCAAGGATTTGGCAGTAGATCGATCAGCATTTGACCGCATACAACAAGCTGGGGGTTTCGTCAGTGTAAATACTTCCGGTAATACTCAAGACGCCAATGCCATCCCCATTGATAAAAACGACGCTGATAAGGCTTTTGACGCAGCTACATGTATCGGTTGCGGTGCGTGTGTAGCAAGTTGTAAAAATGCCTCGGCCATGCTTTTTGTATCGGCCAAAGTGTCGCAATATGCCCTTCTACCTCAAGGAAGAGTTGAGGCCACCGGTAGGGTTTTGAATATGGTCAATCAAATGGATGAAGAAGGTTTTGGTAATTGTACCAATACTGGGGCTTGTGAAGTAGAATGCCCTAAAGGAATCTCTTTGGAAAATATTGCAAGAATGAACAGGGAGTATTTGGCTGCTTCATTAAAGGGCTAAATCAAGTATCATGTTTTTTCATATAAGGGTTTTAGCGGTACTTTTATGGATCTCTATTTTGTTCAATTTTTCCTGTAATAATCAAGTTGTTCAAATTGATATTTCAGGTGAGATAATCAATCCCCGCACATATATCATTCCCCGCGCTGATCAATCTATCAAAATAGATGGTAAGCAGAAAGATCTAAGCTGGGAAAAAGCTCCTTTTACAGAGGATTTTATCGATATTGAAGGGCTAAAAACACCCAATCAGAGAACCCGACTTAAAATGCTTTGGGATGAGGAGTTTTTATACATTTACGCGCATTTGGAGGAAAAACACATTTGGGCTACCCTAAAGAATCGGGATACGATAATATTTTACAACAACGATTTTGAAGTTTTCATAAGCCCTTCCAACAGCAACCACAACTATGGTGAGATTGAGATCAATGCCTTGAACACCGTTTGGGATTTGCTCTTGGATAGACCTTATAACACTAAAGGGAATCCTATTTTTAACTGGAACTTACCAGAACTAAAAACAGCAGTCCATATTGAAGGCACTTTAAACAAACCTACAGATATAGATAAGTTCTGGTCAGTGGAAATGGCTATTCCCATGAAGGCACTCATCGAGCTAAAGCGTCCACCAAGAAAAAAACCAGTTGTGGGGGAACAATGGCGTATCAATTTTTCAAGAGTCCAATGGGATCACGATTTGATTGGCAACAGATATTATCGAAAAAAACAAAATGGTAAATATTTAAAGGAAAACAATTGGGTATGGTCATCACAGGGGGTGATCAATATGCATTTACCAGAACATTGGGGTTATATTGAATTTGCGGAATCTCCTAAATTAAACGAACCTTTTATTCACAATACTAACGCTAAAATAGAACAAATCACCTACGCACTTTTTAGAAAAATAGCATATGGCAAATACAAATATCTGAGAGAAAATTTGCCTGGAAAAATCACTTCTATTAAACTCAAGGGTTTGAATAATCAAAAATTTAAAATTACTCTATTAAACTCCTACACAGGTTTTGATCTAGAGTTAGTGGATCAACTCAATGGTGCCAAATACACTATTGATGAAAGAGGTTATTTGAACCGTCCTAAAGATAGGTAATTATTGGTCGAATTTCGAGAATCTTCAATTTTAATCTAGCTTCTTTGAATCTCCACATGACAATGATATTATCAAAATCTCCGAGTTGTTATAACTCATCTTAGCCCTCAAAATATTCGAAGAAAGTTTGAATATAAGGCTCTGATCCATCTTCTTACCTATTCGCGTCAATTTTAAAATCTGTTAAATTAGTTGTTTGGTTTTACAGGTAATATTTATCTAAAGGAATGGAGATAATTTCAAAAGGTTAATTGATTCAGGATTGCTTAAAATAAGTGGGCCTAACAAAACTTTCAATATAAAAAACAATCTACATTGTTATAACAGACCTATTTGAACGGATAAATTATAAGGTATGAGTAAAATAAATGAGATAAAACAATAATTATAATATAAGTATTGGAATTTTTTCCTATGAGTTCTAAGATATATTCGACATCAATCAATGAGTTTACTATATTAGTTAAACCATTGTGTAATTAAGTTCGATTTGAAAATTATTTAGAAAAATATTATTATGTATCCCAATAAAAATAAAATTTCTCGCTCTGATTTTTTAAAAACCTCAGGAGCAGCAATTGGAGGAGTGGTAGCCCTATCACATTATGCTTGTTCGGGAGACATAAATTCTTTTAAAGAATTAATAATTCAGGGGAAGACCAATTTTAACCTGGTATTACCCACAGAGGCCAACGATAAAGAAAAAGAGGCTGCACAAAAAATGCAATTTTATTTGTCTAAGGTGTGGAAGGGGTTTGAGGTACTGAACGAAGAGGAATATAGTGGTGAAAATACAATTTTTTTGGGGAAAACAGTCTTTGCTAAAACTGCTGGAGTTGATTCATTTTTATTGGAGGAAGACGCATATCATTTTAAGCGATTGGACAATAACCTGATTATTGCTGGAGGAGCAGAAAATGGTCTACTTAACGGAGTTTACTCCTTATTGGAATTTTTTGGTTTTAGGAAATACAGTGCTGACGACCCTCTGTTGCTTCCAGAAAAAAATGCTTTCAGTTTTCCAAAAGATGAACTTAAAACGCCTAGAATCAAATACAGAACAACAAATTATTATGATGCAAGAGATGATGAATATAAATCTTGGCACAAGCTTTCCTCTTTTGATTCCTGGGGAATGTTTGTCCATACCTTTGAGTTATTGATTTCCCCAGAAAAATATGGAAAAACTCACCCCGAATATTTCTCTCTAATAGACGGTGAAAGGAATCCTGTTACCCAATTGTGTTTGTCCAATGAAGAAGTTTTTCAAACATTGGTTGCTGAACTCAAGGAGAGAATAGAAAAGAATCCCAATGCAAAATATTGGTCGGTCAGTCAAAACGATAACGATAAATACTGTCAATGTCTACCATGCAATGCTTTGAATCAAAAATATGGTAACCTACCCAGTGGCTCTATGGTCTGGTTTGTCAACAAAGTAGCGCGTGAGTTTCCCGATAAAATCATCTCTACCTTAGCCTATTGGTATACCAGAGCGGCACCAAGCAATATTGTTGCCGAACCCAATGTCAATATCATGTTGTGCAATATAGAAAGCACTCGAGAAAAACCGGTATTTGATACCGATCCAGCTTTTACCAGTGATTTGCAAGATTGGGGAAAAATGAGTCAGGACATATTGATTTGGGACTACAATATACAATTTGCCAATCCCGTATGTCCTTTTCCCAATTTGCATACCATTGGTCCTAACATCAAGTTTTATATCCAAAATAATGTGCGGGCCCTCTTTATGCAGGCCACAGGAAACAAAGGTGAATTTGGTCATTTAAGAGCCTACCTAATCACTAAGCTGATGTGGAATCCCAATGCGGATCCTAATCTTATTATCAAAGATTTTTTGCATGGTTATTATGGAGAAGCAGCTAAACCGATTCTCAATTATATTGATAGCATGCGGGAAGCACTTTTGAATGATAATTTCCGTCTCAATATTTTTGGTGACCCGAGAGATGCTGTCAATAGTTACCTCGCACCAGATAAGATGATAGAGTACAACAGCTTATTTGATAAAGCTGAAAAATTGGTCATAGATAATAAAGAGAAATTAACCCGAGTCAAAGAGGCCAGATTACCACTTTTGATTGCTGAAGTTCAGATTGCAGGACAGATTCCGGTGGGGCAAAAGGGGAGCTTTTACACCACGAATGACAAAGGAAATGTTATTCCCAAATCCAAGATGAAAAAAAAGGTTGAAAAATTTGTGGCGAGTGCAAAAAAAGCGGGTATACAAAGAATAGGCGAGCGTGCTATTACCATTGATGATTATGCATTTAATTTCGAAAGAATATTTTTTAAAATGCAACAAATGGATAAAGCGATTTCTTTTAAGAAAAAAGTAATTCCAATCAGTGTGCCCACTTTTGGAAAAGAAAACCTTACACGCCTTACCGATGGTATTTTTGGAGCTTTTGAATCTTGGCGATTTCCAGACAAGGATGCCAATTGGGTCGCTTATAAGGGGAAACATATGGATTTTATATTGGATTTAGGTACAGTGATGCCTATAAACAGTGTTGAGATGGATTTCCTCAATGTTCAGGCTCAGGCCAATTGGCACCAACTCATCCTGCCAAAATTTGTTACATATGCAATTTCTCAAGACGGAGTAAACTACAGTGATTCGATTCAAATCAACAATCCTCATAACCCAAATCCGGCTGAAAACCCCAAAATAGTTAAACTGCCTTTTCTGCCATTTAAAACGAACTATAAAAATACAAAGGGGCGTTACATCAAAGTTCATGCAGAGAGTGAATTGAAAATGCCAAACTGGCATATTAATGCGGGAAAACCAGCTATTTTATATGCTGATGAAATTGTAGTTTGCTAAATAATAAAAAGCAATTAATTTTTTTTTAATGTAGAAAAGCCTAAATGTAATTACAGGTTATTTATGTTTATTAATCCATAAAAACTAATAATTACAATAATTTTTTTTGTTTAAATTTAGATTAGAAAAAACTTTTAAATGTACCAGTTGATTCCAAAAAAAACCCTTTGTATACTGGTCATGACCTTGTTCGCTTCAGGATGTTTGACCCACATTCCGGATGAAATGGTGCAGGAAATTTCAAAGTTGACTGATAAAATTGACTATAACTTTCATGTCAAACCCATTTTATCAGATAAATGTTTTGCCTGTCATGGGCCTGATGCTAAAAATCGAAAGGCAAATTTAAGATTAGACTTTAACCAAAAATTGCTAAAAGATAAAGATCAACAAGTTCTCACCTTTGATGATGTCAAGTCCAAAATTCCCAATCGGTTATTGTCTCTCGACCCAAATATAAAAATGCCACCCCCCGAATCTCATTTGAATCTCTCAGATCGAGAAATCGCGACAATTTTGAAATGGATGGATCAAGGAGGAGCATACAAGCCTCACTGGTCACTCATTCCACCTTCAAAAAGTCAAGTACCTAAAATCAAAGGAGATGGGTGGATGGAAAATGAAATTGATTTTTTTATAAAGAAAAAATTGGATGAATACAACTTATCCCCTTCAAAAAAAGCTGAACGAGAAACTCTCATCCGACGATTGAGTTTTACCCTTACTGGGCTACCCCCCAGTCTGGACGAAATTGATGCTTTTTCGGCAGATGAATCGATTGATGCAAATGAAAAATTGATTGACCGACTGCTTCTTTCTCCCCACTATGGGGAGCGCATGGCCGCCGAATGGATGGATGTGGCCAGATATGCTGATTCAGATGGCTATTTAGATGACAAACATAGAGATTTTAGTCCCTGGAGGGATTGGGTAATTGATGCCTTTAATCAGAATTTGAGTTACGAAAATTTTGTTACTCACCAATTGGCGGGTGATTTAATTCCTAATACCGATAAATACACTAAAATTGCCACAGCTTTTAACCGCCTTCACAAAAAAAATTCTGAAGCTGGGATAATTTTTGAAGAATACAGAACTGAATATGTAGCAGATCGCACCATTACTTTCGGTAAAGCTTTTTTGGGAATGACCATGGAGTGTGCCCGATGTCATGATCACAAATACGACCCAATTAGTCAAAAGAATTTCTATGAAATTTCCAGTTTTTTTAATAATACAAACGAGATTGGACATGCCGGATACGGTCCGGGACAAGTTGCGGGACCCTCATTGCTTTTGACCAATGAAGAGCAAGAAACCTTAATTGATTATATAAAAAATGATCTCAATTCCCAAAAAGAAAAAATTAACTTGAGCTTATCTCAAAATGAGCAAGATTTCGAAAATTGGTTCATCAAAAAAAAATTAGTCATACAACATATCGTTAAAAATATTAACCGTGGATTAGTAGCACATTATCCATTCGATGAGTTTGTTTCCAGGGAAAAATCAAAAAAATTTCATAGTCCCAGTCTGTTAAGCCAACAAAAAGCTGCGATCCTCTCCGAACCTATTATCGGTAGGGGTTATAATCAAAGGGGGTTTTTGATAGATGAGTACACACAGATGAAACTCCCAGAGAAGGTAGGTTGGTTTGATCAGACCGATCCCTTTACCCTTTCCTTTTCTATATATGCCGATCATGAAGATCAAGAGGCAATTGTTTTTGGTCATTGTGAGCAAATCAGATTGGGACTAAAGGGATACTCTTTTTTCATCAATAACAATAAGCTTAAGTTCATTATCGCCCGATCATGGCCCCAAAATGCAATTGAAATTGAAACTCTCCAACCTATTTCCGCAAAAAACTGGAGTCAAGTTACCATAACTTACGATGGCAAAGGATCTGTTGGGGGAATTCAGATCTACATTAACGGAAAAAAGACTGACGTAAAAAGAAAAGGGGACGAATTGTACAAATCCATATTGTTTGAACCTGATATTCATACCTATGGATTTGAGGGATTTAAGATCGGTTCAAGCCACAAGCTTAAGGCTTTTAACGGTGGAGGTTTTGACGATTTAAAAATCTATGATAGGGAATTAACAGCTCTTGAGGTGGGCTATCAGAATAATCCTAACTTTTTTAATCAACTCTCTGAGGGAGTTTTATCCAATGAAAAGCAGCTATTTAAGGATTACTATTTCAAAAACATAGAATCTGAATATAAGGTTTTAAATGATGAGTACCTCAACCTAAGAAGAAAATTAACCGAGATAATAGACCCCATCCCTGAATTGATGATTATGGGAGACATTAAGAGCTACAGACCTACCTATGTTCTAAACAGAGGGGTATATGATGATATTGGCGAAGAAGTTTTTCCCAACACACCAGAAGTAATTCTTGAATTCGACAAAAATCTACCTAAAAATCGACTGGGTTTATCACAATGGCTTTTTGATCCTAACAACCCTCTTACTGCTAGGGTTTTTGTAAATAGAATTTGGCAAATGCATTTTGGCAAAGGACTGACAACTACTACTGATGATCTTGGAAATCAAGGAAGGCTTCCAAGCCACCCTCAATTGCTGGATTGGCTGTCCAATTATTTCATGGATAACAATTGGGATATTAAAAAACTTCATAAGAAAATTTTGAGTTCTGCAACTTTTCAGCAAGAATCGAAAATGAGGGAAGATTTGGCAAATATTGATCCCGAAAATTTTCTTTTGGGAAGGGGTCCCGCCTATAGAATGTCGGCAGAGATGGTGCGCGATAATGCCCTTAAAGTCAGTGGACTTTTGGTTCCTAAAATAGGAGGGAAGAGCGTTTATCCATACCAACCCGATGGCTTGTGGAATTTGAGTGATAAAAAATGGAGATATCGATATAAGCATGACAAAGGAGAGGGATTGTACAGAAGGAGTCTGTATACTTTTTGGAAACGATCAGCACCCCCTCCCTCCATGCTAATTTTTGATACGCCAAATCGCGATCTTTGTTCGGTTAAAAGAACAATCACTAGCAGTCCACTTCAAGCATTATTATTGTTAAATGATCCACAATATGTTGAAGCAGCCCGTGTGATGGCCGAAAATTCAATTTTATCCAAAGACACAAGTATGGACAACAAATTGAGTGATATTTTCAGAAAAATTACTGGCAGAACTATAAAGCAGAGCGAATTGGAAACCCTCAAAAGATTTTATGTAGAGGAAGAAGAAAAATTCTCAAAAAATCCAAGCAAAGCCATTGCTTACCTTAATACGGGAGAAAAACCCATGAATCGGAAGTTAGGGATCATTAATACTGCTGCTTTGGCCACTGTGATTAGCGGACTAATGAATACGGCTGAGGCCATTACCATAAATTAAACTTTCTAAGGATGGATGATTTTTCAAAGCATAAATTAGAAGCTACTTCAAGGCGAGATTTTTTAAAAAAATCATCATTAGGGTTTGGGTCTATTGCGTTGTCCTCTCTTTTGGGTGCCAAATTTGGTTCAGCTCAAAACATTATCCCTCAAATGAATCCTGTGGCGGGGAGAACCCCTCATTTTGTTCCAAGGGCAAAGCGAGTGATATATTTATTTCAAAGTGGAGGTCCTTCACAGATAGAGACCTATGATTACAAACCGGAATTATCAAAATGGCACGGTCAGGAAATCCCTAAATCCTTAAAACAAACCCAAAGAAACTCAGGGATGGTAGAAGGCCAGTCTTCCTATCCACTTGTCAAATCCATTTATGATTTCAAACAATATGGACAATCAGGAGCATGGGTGAGTGAACTTTTTCCCTATACTGCAGGTATCATCGATGAACTTTGTATCATCAAATCTATGTATACTGATGCAATCAATCACGAACCTGCAGTTATGTTTGTTCAAACCGGTTCTCAACTTACAGGCAGACCCTCAATAGGATCATGGTTGAGTTATGGTCTAGGAAGCGATAATAAAGATTTACCTGATTTTATTGTGTTGGTTTCTAAGTCTCATTCTGGGGCACAACCACTTAATTCCGCCTCCTGGAGTAATGGTTTTCTTCCCGCTCATCATCAGGGCGTGCAATTGAGGTCGGGAAAAGAACCTGTTCTTTATCTCAATAACCCGCACGGGGTAAATCACAACGATCGAAAAAGGGCCATTGACTACATCAACGAATTAAACCATTTACAGTTTGACAGCTATCAAGATCCAAAAATTCTCTCTCAAATCAAGCAGTATGAAATGGCCTACAGAATGCAACAGTCGGTTCCTGACGCACTCAACGTAAAACAAGAGCCTCAATATATCTATGATATATACGGGGAGGATGCCAAAATTCCTGGCACTTATGCCTACAATTGCTTGCAGGCCAGAAGACTAGCTGAAAGAGATGTCAAATTCATTCAGCTTTATCATACAGGATGGGATCAGCATGGAAACTTACCTTCGCAAATCAAGAAACAAGCCCAAGATACAGACCAAGCAACAGCAGGATTAATTAAAGATCTAAAACAAAGGGGATTGTTGGAAGATACATTAGTGATCTGGGGAGGCGAATTTGGAAGAACCAGTTTTTCCCAAGGAAGGCTCACAGCGACAAACTATGGTAGGGATCATCATCCGGGTTGTTTTACCATGTGGATGGCCGGGGCAGGAGTAAAAAAGGGTCTTGTTTATGGAAAAACTGATGATTTTAGTTACAATGTTGTAGAAAACCCTGTACATGTTCACGATTTCCAGGCAACACTCCTTCACCTTATGGGTATTAACCATGAAAAATTAACTTTCAAACACCAGGGGAGACGTTACAGATTGACTGACGTTCATGGTAAAGTGGTAAATGATTTACTACTATAATTTATAAATATTGATCTTAAAGGTTGTCGAAATTTAACTTCAATTAGAGGCTTTCGATATTATGTTAATAAGGACTTCACTATAGCCTCTATTAGTTTTTTTTTAAATTTGAAACACAATTAATAAAAAAAAAATGAAAAAATTAATATTATTTATTTCAATTTTAGTTCTTGGCTGTCAAGAGACGTCTATTGAAAAAAAGGGCCCAATTGAGGGTGTATGGGAAAGAGAAGGTAATATCAGATATGAAAATGGTCAGCCAATTGATACATCTAAATTTGGGAATGAAAAAAATCAAGCTAGGATGTTTAAAATGTATACCAAAAAACATATGATGTGGATGAATAATGGAATTAACTTGGATACTATAGAAAATAAAGATCTTTATCCTGGAGCTGCAGCTTTTGCTACTAATTATTCCGTTGAAAATGGAAATTTAATGGAGTACCTTGTAATAGGAACAGATAATGTTCAAAATTGGTTAAATTCTGAATTAAAAGAGGGTCAAGAGGGATTTAGCTTTACAGCTTCGATAAATGTAGATGAAAATTATTTTTCTCAAGGAAACCTTGATTCTTTGGGAAATGGTTTTTTTGAACTTTGGAAAAGGATAGAATAATTTTAATATTTCCTCAGTTATAGTTAATAAAAAAGAGCCTGCTTTACACAGGCTCTAGTTTAACTAAATTTCTAACTAATTATTATGGCTTAGCCCACCATAATTTTGTTCCCTGAACATCAGGACCTTGAGCGCTATTCGCGGCATTCACATTATCTCCGTTTGTATTGTAAGCGCCTCCACCATATCTCATTCTCTCAGGATATGTTCCATTCAATGTAGTACCAAGTGCGTATAAGTCAGTGTCTGAAACCCCAGCATACAGATCAGACGGGTAACCAGAATCTCGAACAATTGCCCAAGCCTCAAATCCATTTGTAAAATTTGCTATCCATCTTTGTAATGCTATTTTTTCAAGTTGCTGATCTTGAGAACCATTTAATTGAGCCATATCCTCATTAGATAAATATTCTGCAATTTCATTATCTGGGACATTCCATAACTCCATATTTTTTCTGATTCCCATCTGATAATGATCTTGGGCATTACCTGAGGCAAGTCCTTTAGTTATTGCCTCAGCAACCATTAGGTGGCTATCTCCTGCTGTCATTACTAACCATGGAAAAATTTCTCCATCTCCTCTTCCATTAATAACAATATCAGATGGTTTGGAAAATAAGTCTGTATGAAGGTAAGGTTTTGGTCTTGCATTTACCCTTGTAGGAAATCCAACGTAATTTACACCTGCAGGCATTTCAATATTTACTGCATCAGCTGTTTTTTCCAGAGTGTATTGAGCCCCAGCATCATCAAGAATTCCTCTCAAAAAATCAATATGCTTGTCAATTAATGCAACATTTTCACCCTCAGTAGGAAGGGGGATAGAAATCGACCCTCCTTTACTGGGTTTTGCCATTGTTTTAATTCTAGGATCGTTATTATCTCTTAGAGCATCAACCATTGCATATCCTAAATTCCAATGTCCACCACTATAAAAAGGGTGCCACACATCACCGTATACTGCGCTTGCCCATGTATTACCAGCGTTGTGTCTATTAATGACTGCGTTTTGATCACCTAGAACACCACTTGAAATAGCAGATGAGGCTGCAGAGGCAGAGAAATCTTCACCACTTGCACCATGTGCCCTTAGTGCCATTCTAAGCTTTAAGCTGTTGGCAAGTTTTTTCCAAGATTGCATATCACCACCAAAGAAAAGATCATTTT
>JAYPMF010000002.1:0-19349 GCA_038129785.1 Flavobacteriaceae bacterium | reverse complement strand
ACCTAAAATTTCGACACCTGAGCCTGAGGTGGTGTTGTTACCGATAAGACCTATTGCTGTATCCAAATCTTGAATCACTCCACTATAAATGTCCTTAACTGAATCGTATTTTGGAAGTGTTATATCAGGATCCGATGCCTCGCTGTAAGGCACCATTCCAAAAGTATCAGCATAAAGTTGGTAGTACAATCCTTTCATAATAAGGCTGATGGCATAATACTGATCATTTGCTAATGCTCCACCTTCTTTTACAAAATTTGTGAATGCTGTGAGAGAACTGTTATATCCCGACATCCATCCATAAACTGCACCGGTGTAACCAGCGTGATAATCATAACCAAGTCCATCATTCCACCAACATGCACTGAACCCAAAAGTTGTTTGACCGGAATATCTGTCAACATGGATAATAGGTCCTCTCCAATATGGATATCGATTAGGAGCATACAATCCAGTTTGAACGTTCGTTACGAAAAACTTAGCACTTACATCATCTGATGTAAGAGCATTAGGCTTTTCATTAATTTCATTAAAATCTTCTGTACATGATAGTACAAAAAGAGCTATAAAACTTAAAATAAATATTTTGCTTTTCATTGTAATCATTTTTCTAGAAATTTAAAGTTAAGTTCAATCCAATACTTCTTAATGTTGGCTGACTAAAGGAGTTAAAGCCTTGTCCTCCAAGATTAGTTCCTAACATTGCCTCAGGGTCAATATCTTCAGCAGATTTTGAGAGAAAAAACAAGTTCCTTCCTATTAGCTGGAGATTTGCACTTTGCAACCCTAAACTCTCAACACCGGGAATGCTATAACCTAGAGCGAATTCTCTCAATCTAACATTGTCTTGATCATAAATATAATTTTCAGCTATACCGGACATAGCTCCCCAGTATTGCTGACCAGTGATTGGAACACTATTCGCTGAATTTGTACCAGTGTTAACCGCATCTGATAATGTTACCCCTGATTCTCTATATTGAAGAGTTCTTTCTGAAACCCCACTGCTATCCATAGAACTTGAGGTTAATGATAAGATTTGTCCACCCATTCTTGCATCAATTAAAAAACTAAGTGAAAAATCCCCATAGATTATTGTGTTAGACCAACCACCAAGCCAATCTGGCTGGGCATTACCTAGTATGTTATCAGGATTTGAAGCAATAGGGATTCCCTCAGCATTAACTATGTTTCTACCTGAGTCATCAGTATCCCATACTGAACCATATATTTCTCCAATACTTCCCCCTACTGTGGCTCTAACAGAGGCATTACCAGAATTAGTTGTGGTGTAAACTATTGATTCTAATCCACTTGTTAATTCGACTAATTTATTTTCATTTTTTGCATAGAAAACTGATGTATTCCAACTGAATGTTCCATTATCAATAATATTGGCCCCAACTGTTAATTCAACACCTTTATTGTTTACTTCTCCGATATTCTCTTTGAAAAATGAGTAACCAGTTGCTGCTGGTACTGGAACATTGTATATAAGATCAGTTGTAGTTATGTCGTAAATGGACAAATCAAAATTCAATTTATTATCAAATACTGCAAATTCCAATCCAAATTCAGTTGAAGTAACTTTTTCAGGCTTTAAATCAGGATTTAACTTGACAGATGGAGCAGATAATGTAGTTAGACCAAGATAACCCTGTCCTGGAACATTAAATGTTTGAATTAATTGATAAGGATCAGTATCATTTCCAACTTCAGCCCAACTTCCTCTTACTTTTAAATAATTAAAAAGATTTTGGTCAGGATCTATAAATCTTGAAAGTAGGGCCGACAAACTCGCAGAGTTATAGAGATAAGATCGATTATCCTCACTTAAAGTTGAGGACCAATCGTTTCTGGCTGTAACATCTAAATAAAGGAAATTATCATATGCAAGGTTAGCTGACCCATAAAAAGAATTCACTTTTTTTATAACAAGTGGATATTCATTCGGTGGTCTTTGATCATTTAAATTTGCAATAAAGAACTTTGATGGGATCTTAAAATTATCTCCACCCATATTCATACCTTGATTTGTTCTTCTTGATAAATTTCCTCCAACATTGACAATTAAATTTAACTTGTCCGTTAAGTCACGGTTAGCTGTTAATAAAAATTCTGAATTAAGTTCATTAGATGTTCTAGAAGTAATTTCCATTCTACCACCCTTGTACCAATGATGACCAGGCTTTTCTATATTGGATCTTTTTATATCTGTAACATCTGCACCGATTCTTATAAATCCGCTCAACCAATCATTAAATTCATAATTAATTTTTGTAAACCCTAAAAATCTGTTTCTTTTTTCATTTCTTTGATCATGATACAACATCCAAAAAGGATTTGGAGTGTTATCCCCTCTTTGTCCATAACTAATTGCATTATAATCTGATGCTACAGCTAAATCGGACTGCTGATAAGTTCTAAGATCTTCTACATTAACACTTCTTGGCATATTGAAAACTGGACTTATAACTCCCTCTCCACCAAGACTTACCCGGTTATTTACTTCTTGAGTAAAATATGTTGCTTTAGCATCAATAGAGAGTTTATCTGACAATTGAGCCGTTCCTCTAAGATTGAAATTGTGACTCTCTAAGTCGGAATTTTCCATAATGGATTGGGATCCATTATTTGTATATGAAAATCTAACTGATCCGTCCTCAGTAGCTTTATCCAGTGAAATTGAGGTAATAGCTCTAGTTGCAGTTCGAAAGAAGTCTTTTACATTATTAGGTTGTGCAGTGTAGGACTTGTTTGTTCCATCATAGTAAAGTTGTTGAGACCCATCCATTCTGGATCCCCATGAGCTTACTCCCCAATCACTCTCTAAATCCGAGTATGGTGCACCAAGAGTACCTTGTCCATATTCATTTTGAAATTCTGGTAAAAACATTGGATCATCAAAAGTGAGATTGGTATTTACAGTTACACCTATTCTATCTGTCTGAGATCCTTTTTTTGTTGTAATTAAAATTACTCCATTACCTGCTCTTGAACCGTAAAGTGCAGCTGCATTAGGACCTTTAAGTACAGAGATAGATTCAACGTCATTAGGATTGATGTCAGTTATTCCACCCCCTGTTACTTGACTATTATATACACTTCCTCCAGAATTGACTCCGTCTGCGTTAATTGGAACACCGTCAACAACAATAAGTGCCTGAGTATTTCCTCCAATAGAGTTATTTCCTCTAATAGTTATCCTGGAACCAGATCCCATCGTTCCTGATTGTGTAATGTTTAATCCTGGAACTTTCCCGGCAAGTGAACTGGCAATATTGTGGTCTTTTACCGTGTTTATATTGTCACCACTAACCTCAGAGACAGCGTAACCGAGAGACTTTTTCTCGCGTGATAATCCAAGTGCAGTGATTACAACTTCATCAAGAGCTCCAACAGGGCTTAGTGTCACGTTAAAATTGGCATCGTCAGAAACACTGATACTTATTGATTCATAACCAACATAACTAAGAGTTATAGTTTGTCCATTCTCAGCCTCTATTGAATAGTTGCCATCAAAGTCAGATGTTGTCCCATTATCTGTACCATCTATTACTACAGTAGCACCTGGAAGCGGAACTCCCGAGTCATCTGTAACAGAACCTGAAATAGTTTTTTGTGAAAAAACTGCAAAGCTTGATAACATTAAAGTCATCATTAACAGTTTTTTGATTTTAAATTGTTTCATAATATGGTTTTATTTAATGTTATAAAAATAAAATATGAATAGTTCCAAATGTTCTAAATTATACTAATTGCCCTTTTTTATAGACGAATATTATTAAGCTATGGGCTTAGAAATCAACTATAAAGTAGCTAGCTATACTAGCTTATCAATATTTTTTTAACCTCGTTAAGGTAAGAATCGCCAATCTTATAGTAATGGTTATCTATATAAACTAAGTCTTTATCAATTTTAGTAACCTTATTTTTATTTATTAATGTAGACCTATGAATTCGTATGAAAATATTTGTTGGAAGACGTTTTTGAAATGTGGAAAGGTTGTTGTGTACAATATATTTTTCATTTGGGGTAATTATTTTAACATAATCTTTAAGTGCTTCAACAGAGTTTATGTCCTCTAATTGAATTTTAATATCAGCCCTATTATGCCTGACAAAAATGTGATCTTTTTGTAAATCTTGATCTTTACTAAAATTTGAGCTAAATTTTCCACCAATAGTAAATACGCAAATAATTAAAATTATTGCTACAAAATACAACGTATTAGTTATTGATGTTTTTTGTTTGATTGACAAAAACTCTTTGAAATCTATTGGTTTTTCATCTATGGAATAAATGGACAAATTATTAGATTTAAACATATTGTCTTTATATTGAATTAAAACACTATAAAACTTGTTCCTTTTGTTACTGTGAAATAAATTAACCTTATTTGCTTCTTTATCTGTTCTAAAGCTTATACTGTCTCCTACATATTTAAATTTACTATTCTCATCAGATATTTTTTTTAGTTTAACGTGTGATATATCAGATGACTTAGAAAATGACATCACATAAAAAATATTATCGTTTAAACTAGTTTTTACCATATTTTCAGAGCTGAAAGAAGAAAAATTTGTTTTAGTGGAGGACCAAATTTTCTTCGATAATATTCTATAATCTAAAAGACTTGTATTAATTGAATCAAAAAATAAGCTGTAGTTTTCTTTTAATTCGATTTCAGATAAAAAAACTAGCTTGTACATATCGTTAAGATAGTATCTACCGAGTGACTCATCTCCATCAATATTTCCTACGCCACCGTGAATGTATATTGATTTACCATCAAAATATGAAGCCGAATTATATCTCGGGTTTATTTTGTCGCCAAAAATTTCCATTTCTTGGTGTAATGAATTTTTTAAATCATAAAATTTTAACTCATTGTGAAATTTAAAATTTCCTAATCCACCAAAAGAGTATATAATTTCTTTTTTTTCATCAAAAAAAGAATTGTCGTGAAATATTTGGTACTTTGAGATATCAGAGTCATATAATCCGGTCCAGCTTAAATTTTTTAAATCTAATTCTCTAATATTAAATGATTTTTTTTTGGAAGATTTTGTTGTATTGAAATCAATTTCACCTTGATTCAAACCAAGCTTTTTTCTTAATAAGTTATTTTCAATTTTTTCATCAACTTTATTATTGTAAAGGATTATTTTATTTTCTTGATGATTTAAGTAACCCTTTGTATTTGGATTGATTATGTTATCAATATAATCATCATAATTTTTTTTCTCTAAAAAACCTGTCATCAGGTCATATGTAAATAATTTATCTTTCGCAACAAGAAAAATTCTTGAATCTAACGAATCGAAGACTACAACATAGTTTTCCTCTAATTCAATTTCAAATATATTTTTCCATTTATAATGATCATTAGCAATCCAATACGGATTAGAGATTTTTCCATACCATTTTCCTTTATCATCCACGGCTTGATTACCTTCAGATTGTTTTAACTGAAAAGAATATTGACTTTTGGAACCATTAATTTTTAGATTCCTAATTTTGAATGCAGGTATGTCTGAATTGAATTTGCTTTTTCCAAAAACTATTTCATAAAAAGGGGAGTTAGTTAAAAATTTTCTTCTAACACTAAATTTTTTTTCTCCTACAATAAACCTCACTAATTCATTTTTGAAATCTAAAATTATTTCAATTTTTATCCAATCCTCTGTATTAATTTTTTTCTCTGAGATTGGAACTGAAAATATTTTTTCCTGACCAATATGATTTATATTTAGAGATCCACCTTTTTGTGAATTAAAATTATAATTGTAATTAAAAGAGAAATTGTTTTCACCTGAGGTATCAATTAAAGTAAGAATATTGCCTATAAAGATTTTATTATAAAATGATAAATCGAATTTTATCGAAACTTGATTTTCAAATAAAACCGGTCTATTAAAAACATTAAATGAAGTCCTATTGTCCTTTGAAAAATTATTTGAATTAAACTTTAATCCAGATTGAGAATGGACAAGTTTAAATGAGAGACAAAAAATAACAGACAATAAAATTCTTTTCATTTCAGAAATGAGTTTAAATTTATTGGACTAAAATTATATGTCAACTCACAAGTTATTGTATACAACTTCTGTAAGTTCTTTCAAGAAAAGTTCATCATGTTCATTGTCCTGTAATTGTTTCAAAACCACTATTGATATCTTATTACAAGGATCAAAAACAAATTGAGTATCGAAATAACCCGTCCAATACATTAACAAATTACAATTATTTTCATCAATCGTAACATCTGGATTATCAATTTTAAAAAAGTTCAACTGCTCAATCCCAGAAACCAAACCATACTTGAAACCTTCTTTCGAATTTAATTCATCGTAATTATAAATTAAATCAAAAACTTTTTCATCAACTATTCTTTCACCTTTATAAATGCCATTGTTTATGAGCATTTTAAGAAATTCAGAAAAATCTAATGCAGTGGTTGATAAGCCAGCTCCACCAGAAAAAAAGGTACTGCCATTTATTGGATAATCAATATCGTAAAAATCACTCTCGTAAATTTTCCAAAAACCATCTAAATTTGTTTGAACAGGAACTAACCTTTCTGATTTAGATTCTGGCAGATAAAAATATGTGTCATTCATACCCATTGGGGTAAAGATTTTTTCATTTAGATAATCATTTAAATCTTTACCTGATAAGATTTCTATCAAATAAGCAATAATTTCTGTTGACATGCCATAACTAAAACCATCACCTGGCTCATGGTGAAGTGGAAGTGAGAGAAGTTTTTTTAAATTATCACCAAGCAAAATATCATTTGAGGTAAATAATTCTACTATTTTATTTTTTTGGTAAATATTAGAGAAAATGGAATGGTTGTCTGCCTTACCATAACCAAAACCAGCAGTATGATTTAGAAGATGTTTTAGAGTTATTTTTTTTTGGGCTGGGATTGTGGTGAAGGTAGTATCCTTTGGATTGAAAGTATCTAAAACATCCAAATTTTTGAATTCAGGAATAAAATTTTGAATAGGCTCATTTAGATTTATTTTTTCTTTTACCACCATTTCTAAAATTGCAATGCTAGTAATAATTTTTGTCATTGAGGCTATTCTAAAAATATCATCATTTTTGAATTTAATTTTCTTATTTAAATTTTGATAACCGTATGACTTATGGTGAATAATTTTGTTATTAGATGAAACTAAAATAACAGCCCCGGGAATTAAATTTTCAGAAATTTTATGATTTATATATTCATCTAATTCCAATAATTTATTCGAATGGACTTCCTTAAATTTATCTTTACCCTTATCAAAATCGGGTTTATTACAATTAGTAAAAATAAGAGACAAAAATAAATTTAATATATAATATATTGATATTAGTTTGTTCAACTTTAAAATATTTATGACAATTTAAATTCTATTAATCAACTCAAATCTATATTTATACGAACACTAATTTTTTTTATACCAAAAAACAGGAAACGTTATCAATAATAAAGGCCCTTTTATTGAAATTTTAACCTTATTGATATCAAGTATATGAGAGATGAAGAAATGTTTTAAAGAATAAATATAGAAACTACTCAAATGTGGAATAACTGATTAAGCGTTTATTTGGGTAATAAAATCAATAGATATTTTAATCTATTCATGAATAACTATAAAATTCATTTACTAACAACTTCATAGAATTTTAAGATGATTTAAAAATTAAATTAATAAGACCTGGAGCTTCATTAATAATTTTATAAATCTCTACCCAAATAAAGATTTTTTAAACCAATTCTCAATATATTAGATATTAAGAAAAATATAAATTTACAGGAATGATAATAAGTGAAAGTATTCTATTTTCTGAGAAAAAAAAGGTTGTAAAATATAATTCAAATAATAATAATTACGAATGGGATATAGATTTTAGACATAAGGTCAGTGGTTTATCCAGAGTTGAAAATTATGTTTTTGTAACAACATATTCCAATTGGGGAAAATCTTTCTCTCATATTGTAGATTTTCAAAAAGGTATAAAACTATGGGAAATTGAAGATATATTTTACTCTATTCATATCGTTGGTCAAACTCTAATTTATTACAATAAAAAGAAGTTTTTTGTTGGCGTAAATATTAATTCTGGAGAGGAAATATTTAGAATTAAATCTCCCTTTAGATGGTCCTCATCAAAAGCAATTTTACTAAAAAGTAATTACTATATCTATAATTCAAAAAAAGCATATATTTTAAATTTAAAAAATGGAAGCCTATCTGAATCAAGACTTCCTAAAAAAATTGATCCCAAGCTTGTAAGTCTTGTATTAGATGAATTTCAAATTAATATAAATAATTTACCCTCTGCAGGAGGAGACATTGGCGCAATTTATGCTGGAGATGGAGCAGTAGATGGTGGCAGTGGTGGCAGTGGTGACGGAGGCGGTGGTGACGGTTAGAATCATCTATTTTCATTATTAAAAAATAGATATTTATAAAATTAAATAGGAGGGAAAAAAGGCCTAGAAAAACAAAACCCCCTGTAAAAAATGGAGGTTATGATAAATACTTGTTGGCCTACTAGGGATCGAACCTAGACTCTTCTGAACCAAAATCAGACGTGTTGCCAGTTACACCATAGGCCATCCAAAATGTTTTGCAAATTTATATTAAAGTTTTTTGTTGTCAAACAATTCGTTTTAAAAATCTATGCAACTAAATTAATGAGCAAAAGCCTTATTTTTTATATAATTCATACATTCGTGAAACAAAAATAATATATGTCCTTGAGTACTTTCCAATTGTGGAACAGATGTTTTGGATGGGGTATTTTTTTTATTGCCCTCACAACTTTCGGTCTTACTGTCGAGCCTACTGCCAGTTTCTGGGATGCTGGTGAGTATATCGCTACTGCCGCCAAGCTTCAAGTGGGTCATCCTCCCGGAGCCCCGTTATTTCAGATGATGGGTGCTTTTTTTGCTCTTTTTTCTACTTCACCCGAGAACATTGCTCTGATGTTCAATTACATGTCTGTTTTTTCAAGTGCTTTCACTGTGTTATTCCTTTCTTGGACACTGACTTTACTAATGAAAAAAATTCCGGTATTTCAGTCCCTTGATAATATAAATGAACGCTTTACCTTTTTTGGAAGTGCTGCGGTTGGGGCATTAGCTTTCTGTTTTTCTGATAGTTTTTGGTTTAATGCTGTTGAAGCTGAGGTATATGCCATGGCCACTTTTATACTCTCCCTTCTTTTTTGGTTGGGCCTTCGATGGGAGCAGGATATGAATACTCCTCGAGGAGACCGATGGTTGTTGTTGATTTCATTTATAATTGGTTTGTCTTTTGGGGTTCACTTTATGGGACTATTGACCATACCTGCTATTGGGATGATTTATTATTTTAAAAACACTACTAAAGTAACCGTCAAAAGTTTTCTTTTAGCTAATGTGATTTCTGTCGCTGTTCTTCTGTTTATTTTTAAACTACTATTGCCTACCACTCTTGCATTTTTTGGAAATTCAGAAGTTTTCTTTGTTAATAAAATAGGATTGCCCTTTAACAGTGGTACGCTTATCGCGGGTTTGTGTTTCGTATTATTCTTTTACTACAGTTTACGGTATACTCGACGTCAAAAATGGATCAATGTAAATACGGCAATTCTATGCGTACTTTTTGTACTAATGGGTTTTTCCTCTTGGCTGATGATTCCTATAAGGGCAAATGCTAATACCGTTATCAATGAAAATTCACCTGCTGATGCCCGTGCACTTTTAGCCTACTATAATTTAGAGCAATATCCAGAGACTCATCTATTCTATGGACCTCTTTTTTCTGATATCTATGCAGGGCAGGATGAGACTGAACCCTACATTGACGATAAACCAAAATATGAAAGAGATTATAAAACAGGAAAATATATTATAGTCAATCATTGGGAAAAAGCTAAAATCAATTCCAACAGCAAACATCGTGGTTTTTTGCCAAGGTTATGGAGTTCTGAACACGCTGGCAATTATATGAATTTTACCGGGCCACTTGAATTTTCAATAGCACCGGAATATCAAAACAACGAGATGTTGAAAGGTCGTGTGGATGAATTTAGAGAAGATATCCTTGATGGAGTTGTCAATGGAGATGATTATCATAAGTTTTTAAGATCACTTTCTCCATACTTAGAAATTGAAAAACCAAGCTTTTGGAGCTCTCTTCAATTTCTATTTCAATACCAAATCGGTTATATGTATTGGCGGTATTTTATGTGGAATTTTACCGGTAGACAAAACGATATTGCAGGTACTTATAATGTTTTAAATGGGAATTGGATCAGTGGAATCCCACTAATTGATAATATAAGATTGGGTAATCAGTCTGAAATCACTGAGGATGCAATGAATAACAAAGCTCGAAATACCTATTTTTTCCTTCCCTTTTTGTTGGGTTTGGTCGGCTTAATTTTTGTGTATCAACAGGATCCAAAGCGTTTTTGGGTTCTGTTGCTTTTCTTTTTGTTCACCGGATTAGCTTTAAAAATTTATCTTAACGAGCGTCCTTTCGAGCCTCGTGAGAGAGATTATGCTTTAGTTGGATCTTTCTATGTCTTTTGTTTGTGGATCGGGATGGGTGCTTTTTATTTGTCTCATAAAGTTAAGACTTACATCAAATCAAAAGTCTTTGCACCATTAGTAGTCATCATTTGTTTTATGGCAGTACCCTTATTGATGGCCTTTGAAAACTGGGATGACCACGACCGTTCGGGCCGTTACACTGCTCAGTCTATGGCTAAGTCCTATTTACAATCTATTCAAAAAGATGTTGGAGCCATGATTTTTACCATTGGGGACAATGACACTTTTGCCTTGTGGTATGCGCAAGAGATCGAGGGTTATCGCACCGATGTAAAAACGATCAATACTTCATTATTGGCAACAGACTGGTACATTGATCAGCTGAAAAGAAAAACTTATGAGAGTGACCCCATACCCTCTCAAATGACCCACCATCTATACGCTTATGGTATTCGCGATTATATTAAGCACGAGTCACTTTTGGACTCTGTCCGATGGGAAATCAAAGATTTTATGAATTGGGTTGCAAGTGATCACCCCAGAACAAAATACAGAAGCCTGTTGCAACAAGCTGGAGACGACCCCAATCGTTTACCCAAAGGAACCCAGGAGATGGTCTTTTATCCCACCAATAAAATAAGGGTGAATGTCAATAAAGAAAATGTTTTGAAAAGTGGTGTGGTAAAACCTGAAGACCAAGCATTGATTGTTACTTACATAGATATTGATTTACATGAGGGTGGAATGACTAAAAATCAGATCATGATGTTGTATATTTTGGCCAATAATGACTTGAACAGACCAATATATTTTACTGGAGGAAGCTATGCTGATTCAGAGTATATATGGATGAAGGATTACTTACAATTGGAGGGATTGGTCTATAAATTGGTGCCAATCAGAACTCCACAAAATTCAGAGAATCCATATATAATGGGTCGTTTGGACGCAGATTTGATGTATGATATTGTGATGAATTGGAGTTGGGGGAATTCTGAAAGTCCTGATATATATCATGATATTGAAACCCGAAAAAATAGCATTTCCTTCAGAAGTAACATGGCTCGCTTAGCCGAAAAATTAGTCGAGGAAGATAAAAATGAAAAAGCAAAAAATATCCTTGATTTAGCAATGGAAAAAATGCCCTTAGATTATTTTGGATATTATAGTTTACTGGTTCCTTTTGTGGACATTTATTATCGTCTGGAATCAACTAAGTCTGCCCAGCAACTAGCCAAAAAAGTAGCTATTAAGTATAGCGACGAGTTAGATTATTTTAGTTCACTAACTAGCGGTGATCAACTGATGATGGGAGAAGAGATCATAACTCAGATTGAACGTTACAGAACCTTGATGGAGGCTATCCTGATCCATGAAGATCGAGAACTTTTGAAAATAGAATTGGATCATTTTATATCCTCCATTCAACCCTTTATGAATCTCTACGGGGCATACGATTATTACACCTCACTTACAGATTTTGTGGAAGGATATTATCTTTCAGGTCAAAAGGAAAAGGCTGAAGAATTGGCAGAATCAATTGTAGCTCAATATGAGGATCGTTTTGGAATGATTGCCAAGTTTTCTAAAAGTAATCGGAAGATGTTCTTCGACCGTATAAAAGCAGAAGTACTTGACTTTCAAGAGTTGATTTATTATGTTGAACTTATGGGAGATTCTGAATTTGCAGAGGGTTTACAAAAACGATTTGATCAATCCATGGAGCAATTTGAATTAGAGGAAGGTGCCACTAAGGAATAATTTAAAGATGATCTTGCATCAGACTGATCAGCGTATTGGCATCCTGTTCGCCGCTTTGTCTCCATACCATTTCACCCAGTTTGTAGATCATTAGTGTCGGTAGTACCTTGACTCTTAGGGCGTCTGAGAGTTTAGTATTTTTTTCTGTATCGATTTTGATGACTTTACCTCTATCTCCCATAGCTGCGGCAACGTCCTTCAGTATAGGATGCATGGAATCAGAAATATTATCCTCTGCATTGTAAAAAACTAAAAGCAGCGGTAATTTGTCGTCAATGAGTTCACCAAATTTTGACATATCTCAACAATTTCATGGGTTCTCGAAAACAAATGTAGTTTTTTTTACGATTAAATCAATAGATTCTTCTTTTTCAAGGTAATTACGGTGATCTCAGGCCATATTCCTACTCTTCCAGGATAAGCCAAATAGCCAAAGCCTCGATTGACATTTAGCTTTTGCTCTTTATCTTCATAAATACCAGCCCAATGTTTGTACCTCCACTGAATAGGACTCCATTTGACCCAACCAGGAATCTCAATTCCAAATTGGAAACCATGAGTATGACCACTCAAGGTAAGATGAAAGGGATGGGGATGGGAAAGGACCTCTGCCTCCCAATGGGAGGGATCATGACTGAGTAAGATTTTAAAATCATGGGGATGAATCTTCTCAATAGATTTTTCTAGGTCTCCAGCCTTTTTGAACCTTCCAGCGCCCCAATTCTCTACTCCTATTAAGGCAAGTTTTTCACCATTTTTTTCTATATATCGGCTTTCATTGAGCAATAGATCAAAGCCAATATCTTTATGGATTTGATACATTTCCTCCATATTTTTTTGTTTTGCAGCTTCACTCTCCCATTGATTGTAATCGCCATAATCGTGGTTTCCAAGAACAGAAAATTTACCATAGGGAGCCTCTAACTCAGAGAGCTTTTCTACCCAAGGTCGTGCTTCAGATGATTTATTGTTGACCATGTCACCTGTAAAAAGAAGTAAATCAGATTTTTGCTCATTGATTAGATCTATTCCATAAGCTACTTTTTTAAAGTTGTCGAAACTGCCACAATGCAAATCAGAAATTTGTGTGATTTGAAAACCATCAAAACTTTCTGGTAAAGAATCATACTCTAGGGTATAGCGCAAAACCCTGTAGTTATATCGACCTTTATACATACCATATAGCAAAGTAGAAAAAGGAACAGCACTAAGTGCCAATGCTATTTGTGTAATTAATTTTCTGCGTTCAGGAAGGTAAAATTTTTGCTCAATACTGAAAAAACGGTAAATACCTATGGCAATTCTGCTCAAATCCTCAAAAAAGAGTATAAGAATCAATACGAGCTGACCAGTGATCAAAGCGATAAACCAACCAATAGTATAGTTAATACCCGGGGTCCAACCCACAGAACGATCGAAGTTGAATATTTGATACAAAAAACTTCCTATAATTAGTGTAACGATCAATCCATATAAAACCCACCAAATTTTATTATGAGTTAGAGTTTTCAGTGCCTGAAAGGCATACAACTGTAGGAGAATTAAAAGAATAATAAAAGGGATCCAGCGCATTAACAAAATTTAGCTCAAAGTTATAAACTGAAAATGAATATATATTTTTAAAAACTATTTAAAGCCAATTTTTTCTGCCAATAGGGTAGCTTTTCCATCGGTTAAGCTGGCCACATAACAACTTGCGTTGAGCAGAGTTTGATAAAGATTTTTGGCAGGGAGTTCTTCATTTTCAGGGATCAATTCCATTAGGAGTTGATCGTAGCTATTGTCCTTATTGAAAAAAGTATTGGACGCAGCAGTGACAAAAGCATCTAGTAGGGCAGTGATTACTTTATAACCAACGATCTCTTTTTGAATCACCTCCTCTGAACAGTAGATTTTCTCAACGCTTAGATCAATTATGTCTTTAATTTGAGCTTTGTATTGACTTTTTTCCAACAACGCACTGCCAAAACTTCCATTAAGTATATTGGTTTCATTTTCAGTAAAAACCTTTACTGCATCTTTTATAAGGCTATTTATGGCCAATGATCTCAGGTAAGCCAGTCTTTGTGTACGATGTTTAAGTTTAGAATATTTGAGGGTGTCCATGTCTTCTTTGACTAAATTAATAAGGTATTCCAAGGCATATTCTTCTTCAATCCAGCCAAGATGAATGCCATCCTCAAAGTCGATAATGGTGTAGCATATATCATCGGCGGCTTCCACCAAATATGCAAGTGGATGCCTATATGCTGTTTTGGAATCGGCTAATCCTAGGTCATGAGAAAGTATATCAAAGAATGATTTTTGCGCTTGAAAAAAACCATATTTTTTGTGAGCAACGTGATCAGTGGGTTGATGGGGCAAACTGGCTTTAGGATATTTGATAAAGGCTCCTAGGGTAGCATAACTTAGACGTAAACCTCCAGGAGTTCCCGCTTTACTTTCTGTTAGGATCTTAAACCCATTGGCGTTCCCTTCGAACGAACATAGATCTTGGTATTCTTTGTCAGTCAGCTTCGATTTATAGTTTGCTCCTTTTCCATTTAAAAAGTAGTGGCCGATGGCTTTTTCACCGCTATGGCCAAAAGGAGGATTACCGATGTCGTGAGATAGCGCTGCAGCAGCTACAATGGACCCGAAATCGTTGATTCTGTAACCCAAATCTTTTGATAAATGTGGGTGTTTCTCCAAAATATTTTTACCCGCCATTCTACCCAAACTTCTTCCAACTACAGAAACCTCCAAGCTATGGGTAAGCCGCGTGTGAACAAAGTCTGTTTTTGAAAAAGGAATGACCTGTGTTTTGTCTTGTAAACTCCTGAAAGCACTAGAAAATACTATGCGATCGTAATCAACTTCAAATCCCAAACGAGTATCGTTTTGGGCTAACCTTGGCCGGTCTTTGAGATCTCCAAATCTCTTGAGCTTCAATAGATTATCCCAATTCATACTTCTGAAATGTTACTGAATTGTTAACTAAAAAAAAATTTAATAACACAAACTTAAATTTTAAATACTAAGATTTAACATTAAGCTAAAATATTTTAAATGAACACCAAATAAATTTGGGGTATCAATAGTTTAATAATTAATTCAAATTATTTTTAAAATGACCTTTTTGCCCAATTTTTTAACAAATCTAAACCTTAACCGTAAAATGACAAATTTTAAATTTATTCTTCTGATTACTATTTTATCTTTAATTATTTCTTGTTCAGGTGATGACGATCCAGTGATAGAATATGTTACAATAACAGAGACAGTAACAGAGACTGAGACTGTAGAAGTAGATCCTTATGCTGATTCTACATTAGAAGGAAATATCACTGCTGACAAAACCCTTGATGCCTCTAAGATTTGGCTTTTAAAAGGTAGAGTTTCAGTGGAAAGTGGAGTAACATTGACTATTCCTGCTGGAACAATAATTAAAGCTGCTCCTGGAACAGGTGCAGATGCCTCTACTTTAATTATTGCGAGGGGAGCGACAATTAATGCTGATGGAACAGCAGACGCTCCTATTGTAATGACATCTATTTCTGACAATATCCAGGTTGGAGGCATTTATCCTTCAAGCGGCCCGGCTTTGAATGTTGATACTAGAGGTCTGTGGGGAGGATTATTGATATTAGGAAATGCTCCATGTTCCTTTTCTGGCGATGTAACTGAACTTCAAATTGAAGGAATTCCTACTTCAGACACCAATGGTTTATATGGAGGAACAGATGCTGCCGATAATTCAGGCTCAGTTCAATACCTTTCTATTCGACATGGTGGAGCTGAGATCGGAGAGGGAAATGAAATTAATGGTCTTACACTAGGAGGTGTTGGATCTGGAACAAGAATCAATCACATAGAGGTTTTAGGTAATGTTGATGATGGAATCGAATTTTTTGGAGGAACAGTTAATGCAACAAATCTTTTGGTGTGGGGACAGGGAGACGATGCTATTGATATCGATCAAGCTTATGCTGGAACGATCGATGGGGCACTAGTTATTTTAACGTCTGCTTCTGATCATGGATTTGAAATTGACGGCCCAGAGGGATCAGCTACTGGTCGCTTTACCCTTAAAAACGCAACTGTTATCGGAGCTACCGACGACTGTGATGCTGAAGGTGTTGATGGAGAAATGGCTGATTTTAGAAAAGGAGCTACAGGAGATGTTTTAAATATTCTTTTTAGAGATTTTGCAGGTGGAAAGGATGTTGAGTTAGACGCTTCTGCTGATGCGGCCACTTATACTGCAGGGACTCTGACTTTTGTCAATATTGACATAATGCACCCGGTCAAAGATGGCGTAGTTTGTTCTAATGTTGAAACACTCGACAAAATTTTTGACGATAAGTCTGACGAAAGTAGTTTTGAAGCAGATGCCTCTACTTTTGCTGAAGTAGTTTCAGAGCAGCAAGCCGGAAATGGAGTAGATCCCTCTATTTTTACATGGACATTTTATGCGAGATAGAAAATATTGTAAAAAAACCATTAATAAAAAGTGCTCGGGAGCTATCTCGAGCACTTTTTATGTTCATACTTTTGATTTTTAATATACTTGAATGAAGATTAAATATTTTTTGTTCCCAATTCTCTCATTTTTCATACCATTTTATGCATTGGCCCAAATTGGAATAACTGGTACAGTCATTGACGGAGATTTCAACGAACCTCTTCCTTTTGCAAATATACTTTTGAAAGAAACTGGAGAGGGAGTTACATCAGATTTTGATGGAAAATATTCTTTTGAATTGGACGAAGGAACCTATACCCTCCAGTTCTCTTTTGTTGGATATGAAACCAAAATTATTACTGAAATTCAAGTGAAGGGAAATGAATACACAATCACTGATGTAGTATTAAACTCTGCTGCTCAGGGGCTCGATGAAGTAATAGTGACTGTGGAAGCCAGTAGGAACTCAGAGGCATCTGTTTTGGAGATACAAAGAAAATCTGCTAGTTTGTTGGATGGAATCTCTGCTCAGGCATTCAAAAAAATTGGAGCAAGTGATATTGCTGGCGCTGTAAAAAGTGTTCCGGGAGTGTCGGTTCAAGGAGGAAAATATGTTTATGTTCGTGGATTGGGGGATCGTTACTCCAAGTCCATCCTAAACGGTGTAGATATCCCTGGTTTAGATCCTGACCGAAATACGATTCAAATGGATCTGTTTCCAACCAACATGCTTTCTAATGTACTAGTCATTAAATCTGCAAGAGCTGATTTGCCAGCTGATTTCACAGGAGGGGTAATAGATATTATCACTAAAGATCTTCCTACTAAAGAGGAATTTACTGTTTCACTGAATATGGGTTACAACCCCGACATGCATTTCAATGACAACTATCTTACCTACACAGGAGGAAGTACAGATTTCTTAGGCTTTGATGATGGTTCAAGGAAGAATAAAATTGCCAATAGTATTTTGGGAAATGCTTTTGATCCAAGATTAAATCAATCTAATTCATCCCTGAATTTAATCAATCGAGTCAGTAATCAATTTGATCCTCAAATGGCTCCAAAAGTGTCGAATAGTGGAATGAATTTTGGTTTTGGAATCTCTTATGGCAACCAATTAAATTTTAAAAATGGCAATGCTTTGGGAGTTTTGGCTTCTTTGTCCTACAAAAACGAACAGATCGTTTATGAAAACACCCAAGATAATCTTTATAATTTTAGCCCTGACAAAAACATTTTCTCTTTTGAGGAAAACCGAATTCAATCTGGCACTATTGGAGGACACAATGTAATTTCCAGTGGTCTTTTTGGTTTGACCTATAAGACCAGCTCTTCAAAATTTAAATTTAACGGACTGCATATTCAAAATGGTCAAAGCACTTCAGGAAGTTTTAGACAACTGACACGTTTCTCTGATTTTATCGACTTCAATAAATACAACCTTGAATACAATGAAAGAAGTATTTCCAATGGGATGTTTTCAGGATTACATAATTTAGATAAATCCAACCTGAAATTAGAATGGACGTTTTCCGGAACCCTTGCAAAGGTACATGACAAAGACGTAAGAAATACCACTTTTCAAGATGAGGAGGGAATTTTCAGCTTTCAAGAAAATACAGAACCTAAAAGAATTTGGAGGACATTGGACGAAAACAATTTGGTTGGAAAAGTCGACTTCACAAAAAGATTTGAATTTATTGGCTCGAATGCCGTCCTAAAGTTTGGGATATACGGATCCTTGAAACAAAGAGATTTTTTGATTGCCCAATATTCTGTTAGTTCTAATTATACCTCTGAGAGGGATTGGGACAACTATGGTGGAGATCCCAATCAGCTTTTTAATAACAATCACTTAATAGGACCTGATAATATAAAAGGAACCTACATCAATCCCCAGACAACAATTCGTCAGGATGCAAATATTTTCAACGCAAAGCAACAAAATCTTTCAGCCTATATCTCAAACGAATTTAACTTTTCCGAGAAATTAAAATCAATTATTGGATTGCGTTTCGAAAATTATCAGGTATTCTACACGGGAGAAAATAGCCAGTTAGGGCAAGTTTTCAACAACGAGAATATTATCAGCAAGAATAACTTATTCCCTTCGATCAACTTTATATACAATTTAAAGGAAAACAAAAATCTTAGATTGGCCTATTCGCTTACCACAGCTCGACCCAGTTTTAAAGAGGCATCCATTGCCGAGATATATGACCCATTATCCAATTTATTTTTCATTGGAAACATTAATATTCGACCTAGTTACATAGACAACTTTGATATTCGCTATGAGGCTTATGGTGAAAATGCACAATTGTTTGCAATAAGCGCCTTTTATAAAAACCTTACCGACCCAATAGAAATTGGTTTTGTGGCGGCCTCTTTTTCAAACTACAAACCATTAAATTTAGAAACGGCAAATGTTTTTGGGTTGGAACTCGAATTGAGAAAAGATCTAGGTGCTTGGATTGCTGGTTTTGACAATTGGAAATTAAACCTCAATGGTTCTTATATTATTTCAGACGAAAAATACAGCAAGGATGAATTAAAATTGAGAAAGCTAGGTTTGAGGGAAGGACAAACATTAGGAA
>JAYPMF010000001.1:20953-45728 GCA_038129785.1 Flavobacteriaceae bacterium | reverse complement strand
AAGTCATATACCATTTAAAGGGGCAATTGACAGGTTCAATTTTTGCACAAGCTGATGATTATAAACTGATTGAACCCTTGATTCAGGCGTTCAAATCCAAAGTAGGAAGATTGCTTTTTAATGATGTTCCAACGGGTGTTGAGGTATCAGAAGCCATGACGCATGGAGGACCATATCCAGCCTCTTCTGATAGTAGATTCACAGCCGTAGGCCCTGGCTCAATTTACAGGTGGATACGTCCCATTACCTATCAAAATTGGCCAATGGAATTGTTGGCTAAACTAATGAATTAATAATCCTGCTTAGGGATAATAGATCCGTGAGGATCAACATCGCAGTCGCCCAAAATTTCCTGAATTCTTCTAAAGAATTTGGTGTTTTTGATGTGCTCAACCTCTTCGGCAATCTCATGGACTTCGTCCAAATCAAAATTCATTTTCTTTACTAGATATAGTTCAATCAATCGATGCTTATGAATTATTTCTGTAGCCCTTTCTCTGCCCATTGATGTAAGAATTATCGGTTTATAGGGTTGGGTATCTATCAACTTCATTACAACTAATTTCTTTATCATATTGGACACAGTTGATTTGCTGACACTAAAAGATTGGCTCAGGGAGGTAACAGTAACTGGTTTACCTTTTTCTTCCATCTTATAAATGGTCTTAAGATAATTTTCCTTCTCTATAGTTTTTTTCATAACGACCTTTTACGATATAAATAACCGGTTGGGGTAGATCTTACAGAACTTTTTTGTGATACTAGTCTCTTTTTTGCAAAATATCTAACTCTTTTAGGCATTGATTAAAAATTTAATTTTTTAATTTAAAATTAACAGTAGCCTTCATTACGCCTGTTTCAACATCTAACCAACTGTCAAAGTGGTTTATCATTTCAATAAATGAAACATTGTGAGTGATAAATGATGCTGTAGGAAACTGATCCAATATACTTATAACATATTCAAAATCTTCTATTGTAGCATTTCTACTGCATAATAAAGTCATTTCTTTAGCATGTACTTTTGGATGAAAATATGTCAATTCTCCCTTGAATAGACCTACCAATACAAATCTTCCACCATTTGACATATAATCAGGACATCTCTCTATGGCACTTCTATTACCTGATGCATCAAATACGACAGCACACAGATCTCCATCGGTTATTTCGGATACTTCTGCAAGGGCATTGTCCCCTGCTTTCACTATATAATCTATGCCTATTTTATCTCTAGCATAACTCAAACGTTGTTCGTTCATGTCTAAGGCAATAACCCTGGCACCGGCAATTTGTGCCAACTTCATAATTCCAATTCCTATGGGACCACAACCAACCACCGCAACAGTTTCACCTGATACAATACCTGACCTTCTAATAGCGTGGGCTCCAATAGCTAGGGGCTCTACAATAGCTATTTGGTCATCTGATAAATGATTGGCAGGCAATAATACATCTATCGGTACTGAAATTTGTTCTTGCATACCTCCATCGGCATGAACGCCTAAAACTGTAAGATTTTCACAACAATTGGTTTTTCTTTTTTTACATGCATAGCATACACCACAGCTAATGTATGGCATCACCACTACCTTATCACCTACCTTTATACCTTTGTCATTTTTACCTATATCTACAACCTCTGAGGCCAGCTCATGACCTAATATTTTGGGGTACTCAAAATATGCTTGATTACCAGCATATGCATGTAAATCGGTACCGCAGATACCGACCTTATTGATTTGTAATAAAGCTTCATTTACCTTTCTGACAGGAGCTTCTTTTTCTTTCAAAAGAAACTTTCCTGGTTTTTCACAAACAATGTATTTCACAAAATGGAATTTATGTTAAAAGCTGTTTTTTTTTAAAATGTTTTGCAGTATAAAACTAATAAATTAGTTTTGTAGTGCAAAACTATTTCATGCGTTTAAATTTTGTTATTGTTTTCATTTTGATACAGATGGTCAATGCCCAAGATTTTATAATCACCGGCAAAGTCTTCTCTGAGGGTAAACCACTCCAATCAGTCTCTGTTTTTGTAATGGATACAAATACTGGAGTAACCACCAATGAAGAGGGTCAATTTTCAATATACATATCAAATATAGCAAACCCCCGACTGGTCATCTCATATTTGGGTTACAAATCACAAATAAAAAGTATCCGTACAGAAACAACAGATTTGGGGATCATCGAATTAGAGTGGGATAATAAATTAGAGGAAGTAGTGGTTTCGGGAACCCTAAAACCTGTATCCAAACACGACAGTCCTGTACCAATTGAAGTATATGGTCAAAATTTTTTCAAAGCCAATCCCACCGATACGGTTTTTGAGGCGCTGGAAAATGTGAATGGTATCCGACCACAGCTGAACTGTAGCATTTGTAGTACGGGAGAAATTCGCATCAACGGCCAAGAGGGAAGCTACACTATGGTCATGATTGATGGTCTTCCTATCGTTAGTGGTCTGTCTACCGTTTATGGGTTTTCTGGAATCCCCCAGGCTCTGATTGAACGAATTGAAATCGTAAAGGGACCGGCATCATCACTATTTGGATCTGAAGCAGTTGCAGGGGTCATCAATTTGATCACTCAATTACCTGAAAACAGTTCAAAGCTTTCAGTGGACTCTTTTGTGTCTAGCTGGGGAGAGGTCAATACGGATTTGGCTTACAAATACTCCTTATCCAAAAAAACCACAGGCCTGTTGGGTGTAAACTATTTTAACTATTCCTATCCAATCGATAAAAATGAAGATGGATTCACTGACTTGACCATGCAAAACCGTATTTCGATTTTTAACAAGTTTAATCATATAAATAAGTTTTCAATCGCCACTCGTTTTGTTTACGAGGACCGCTGGGGAGGTCAAATGAATTGGTTGTCCATTTATCGGGGTGGAGACACAGTCTATGGTGAGAGTATTTACACCCGCAGGTTTGAACTTTTTGGAAAATACCAATTCAACAAAAATCTTACATTCCAATTCAGTTTCAATGATCACAATCAAAATTCAGCCTATGGCAATACCATATTTAATGCCGATCAAACAATAGGTTTTGGGCAAATAATATGGAATAAAAAAATTGTTAACAATGAATTACTGTTGGGTCTGGCATATAGATATACCCGTTACGATGACGATACTACAGCTACCTTCAATAATCTTTCACAACAAAACCAAGCATCCATAACCCATCTGCCTGGAATATTGATTCAAAATCAAACCCAAATCAATGCCAACAACACCTTGCTTTTGGGATTTCGATATGACCGTAATTCTATTCATGGGAACATTTTTACCCCTCGAATCAATTACAAAATCAACAACGATAACAAAAGTTCAACCCTGAGGCTAAGTACAGGAACGGGATATCGTGTTACACAGGTTTTTACGGAACAACACGCTGTACTTACGGGAGCTCGTGAAGTGGTGCTTTTGGAAGATTTAAATCCTGAAAGATCATGGAATGCCAACCTCAATTTTGTCCAAAAGTTTTTTCTGAAAAAAGGAGCGATCATCGATTTTGACTTGAGTCTATTTACCACCCATTTCTCCAATAAAATCATTCCTGACTACGACACAGATCCCAACAAAATTATTTACGATAACCTCGATGGAAGATCAATCTCTAATGGTCTTTCTCTGAATGCTAATTTATTGGTAAAGGGGGGGCTCAGAGTGAACCTCGGGGCAACATACATCGACACCTTTGCTGAAGAAAATGGCATCAAAACGATGCCTTACCTAACCGAAAGATTTCAGGGGGTATGGAAAGTTGAAAAAAAATGGATACCCAATGATATAATCCTTGATTTTACGGGAACCTTTACCGGAAAGATGAGATTACCAACATTGGGAGACTTAGACCCCAGACCCTCCTACTCCGATCCCTTTAGTATTCTCAACATACAACTCACAAAAATTTGGAACAACTCGGTGGAATCCTATGGAGGTATCAAAAATATTTTAAACTTTACCCCTGCTCGGAATAGTATTGCGCGTTCTTTTGATCCCTTTGATCGACAGGTGGCCTTTGATGGCTCCGGAAATGCTCTACCCACTCCTGACAATCCCTATGCTTTGACTTTTGACCCGACCTATGTATATACTTCCAACCAAGGCATACGATTTTTCTTTGGACTTAGATTGAAGTATAATTGATGGTCTATAAGAAATGAGCGGTGAATAGTTGGTCTGTTAGTTGTATATAAAACCTGAAGATCAGCAACCTAAATACGAATTAATGGGTTTAATCAATGAGCCTATTGTATATATTTTACTTGACAATAGGCTCTTTTTTCTTACTTTTTATAACTAAGCAAAAAAAAATATATTTGGTAAATGTTAAATAATAATTTAACTATTCAACTAGAAAGATATAACGTAGTTAAAATGGCAATTAAGAAAAAACCATCATAAAAATGAAAAGAAGATCAATGATAAAGTCCATGGGAGCAGTCTCTCTTGGAATGGTAACACCTTCATTATCTAAGGCAGAAAAATTGGTTGAACCTTATAAAACCAAAAAACAAAATATTTCGACCGATATACTGGTAGTGGGAGGAGGAACTGCCGGGACTATTGCCGCTATCCAGTCCGGCAGGACAGGTGCGAAAACAATTCTGATAGAAAGTGGAAGTCAATTGGGTGGATGCACCACCACCGGTGGAGTGTCTTTTCCGGGTATTTTTCACGCTTGGGGCGAACAAATCATCAGTGGGATCGGTTGGGAATTGGTTTTGGATGCGGTAGAACTCAATGGAGACCAATTGCCCGACTTTTCAAAAATACCCAAATCACATTGGAAACATCAGGTTGCAGTCAATCCTGCAATTTATGTCATGTTGGCCGAAGAAAAATGCCTCGAGGCAGGAGTAGACATACGCTATTACGAAACCCCCACTTCGGTGAAGTTTGAGCATGGCAAATGGCTGGTAGAAAGCACAGGAAAGGGCGTTAAAACATTTATTTCAGCCAAGCAATTGATTGATTGTACAGGCAATGCCTTAATCGCCTCTATGGCTGGGTATAATGTACTTAGAGAAAAAGAAACCCAACCCGGCTCTCTAGTGTATAGTATGGGTGGCTACGATTTTGACCAATTGGATTTGTCCAAAATCCCCAAACGATACCACAGGGCCCTGCATCAGAATATGCTGACCTCTCAAATTAGAAAAACCGGTGAAAACACCTTTGTTCCTTATGGTTATGTCTATGTCTATGGTGCTGACTCTACAACTTCAGAAACACACACTGTGGCCAATCAAAAAGGTCGTCAGAACCTGCTGCAGTTGATCCGAGAATTACGCAAGCTTCCCGGTTGCGAAAACATCAGGATTACTTCCATGAAAACAGAAACAGCTGTTCGGGAAACCTTCAGAATTGACGGTTTGTATAAAATCACAAAAGAAGATTATGTGTCTGGACGTTTACATGAGGATGCCCTATCCTATAGTTTTTACCCCGTAGATCTTCACCGTGACGGCAAATCCATTTATCAAGAATTTCTAAAACCAAATATAGTTGCGTCTATTCCCATGCGGGCACTGATTCCAAAAAATAGTGAAAACTTTTTGGTTGCCGGTCGTTGTTTGAGTAGTGATCGCTTGGCCAATTCAGCGCTTCGTGTACAGGCCTCTTGCATGGGAATGGGGCAAGCCGCAGCAGTCACTGCATCCCTGTGCATTGAGAAAGGTATGACCCCAGCCAAAATTACTACTGGTTTGGTCAAAAAAAGACTCAAAGAATTTGGGGCAATCGTCCCCGGTTAATTTTTTGATGTAAATTACATTTGATGTCCTCTTCTGTTTCTAAATTTGTTTTGACGCTTTGTTTTTTGGCCTTGGGTTCCTGTTATTTGCTGAAACCCAAAGTCCAGTATTTTGTAAAAAACAGCGATCAATGGTCCGTTAATCTGAAAAATGAACAATACATCTCATTTGGAGACAGTCTTTTTTTGAGGCAAAATTTCGAAGGAACGCCCAAAAGCTTTTATCAACATTATAGTACCGGAGTCTGTTTTGACAATCAATGTCGTCCTCTGAATATCATCTTACATTGGAGTATTAGCGGAAGGTATTTGGGTTTTGAAATGCCGAAAGGGGAGTTTTTGAGTAAAACAGATCACGATCCCTTTACCCGAAAAGAATACCTACAACTCAACGAAATTCTCTCCAATGAGGATCTTCCTTTTAAGCACATCAAGTACCACCAACTTATGAATCAACCGGAAAGCTCCACGGAATCTGTAGATGCAATTTCCGGTGCAACTTCAGAACGGATCAAAGATATTGTGGTGAAAAACGCGGCCTATACTACCTATAAACTTTGGAGACTGGTTTATGGAGAAAGTCAGAAATTCATAGAGCAGTACACAGAAAAACAGCTCAATAATTCAAATCTACTCGCAAGTCTCAACAGTCAGGATAGAGATGACATCTTCTGGGGTCTTAAGCACATGAAGGATACCCTTTCTTATTCGATTCCAATAAAAAATCGGTTGTTATCCCAGATTCAAAGTAATGATTACTATCTGTCCTATAATGCAGTTCACGCCATTCCAAAAACGTATTTAAATGATAGTGATTTTTTGGAAAAACTTTTTTTAAATTATATAAACACCACCGATCCAAGTACCAAAAATATAATTTTCAGTAAGTTAAAAGCTGCACCACGGCTCAGTAAGAATTTAGTTACTATATCCAGGCAAACCATTCCAACAATGACTCCACATGAGATTAGTAGTCTATTAAAACTTTATGAAATACATGAGGTTAATGACCTTGAAACATGCATAGAGTTATCTAGAATCCTAGAAAATAAAAACAATTATATTTCAAAAAAAACCTATGATTTTTTAATCAAAATCCAAACAGATGACGTTTTGATCATGAAGCGTTTAAAGTCCTATGAAAATGAACAAATATTAAAAAAAAAATAAAAAATATGGTATCACTTATTATCCCATTCTATTATCATTGAAATTTCTGATATATTTATATTTACTATTTCAGATATGAACAAATTCCTGGGTTGGTTAGCGATTATATTTGGTATCATTTATTTTATTTATGAGACTAGTTATCATTTTAAGTATGATCAATTAAATCTTGCACTTACAGCAGATTATACAAGTATACTCTTATTATTAATTGCTGGAATTATAAATTTAAGATCAAAAGAAGGGATAGGTCTGTTATGTGGTGCTTGGGGATACACGTTCTGTATAATGTTCAGAGCATTTATTTGGAGAATGGAGGCTATACAGGCAGAAGAACTTCCAAATTATGAATACCTACAAGTTAAGGTTTTGATTCTCGCATTAATTGTAACATTCCCAGCGTTTATAATTTCCTTTGTTAAATCTTTACCACAAAAAACCCAAACATAAGTTAAGGAATAGTTTGTGACCCAGGGAGGATTCGAACCCCCAACCCTCAGAGCCGAAATCTGATATTCTATCCAGTTGAACTACTGGGCCAATTAATATGTAATGATAAACAATATGTTATCTTAAAAAACTGAAGATTATACTTAAAATCTAGTTATTAATAAATTTCAAGCTCAAATGTAAAAATTCCTGAACATATAAAGGATTCTATATTGAAAAAAGTTAGATTTTAAGAATCAAGACAAAAGCAAGCTTTTACTATATTTATATAATGCGTTTGATATTTACCGTTTTTCTTTTTTTGATGTGTATACCCATTTTGGGTCAGCACTTTTCCAAACGAAAAATAGACCGGATGCTTAAGAAAATTCCAGCTTTTGAACAAGCACTTATCGCCTTAAGTATTGAGCCTTTAATGACCTCAAAACACAAAGCTTTTTATCAAGGAGAAAATTATATGACCCCCGCCTCAAATACCAAACTACTCACTTTTCTGGCAGCGATACAAAGCTTTGATTCTCTTCCAGCTCTATATTTTAATGAAAAAGACTCTATCATGCAATTTAAAGCTACAGGGTACCCCCTACTGTTCCATCCTTTTTATCCCGATCCTGAACTGGCTTCCTTTTTTAAACAAAAATATACATGGCACTATCACCCTTCAAAATCCGAATTAGATCCCCATGGACATGGCTGGTCTTGGGATGATTATGCTTATTATTACGCTGCAGAAACCAGTCCTTTTCCCATCTATGGCAATACAATTCAAGTCTTTGTAAAATCAAATAAGATTCATCTCATCCCGAAGGCTTTTGAACAGCAACTGGTCTTGGATACTTTGGTTCAAAATTTACATCGTGAACGATCCAAAAATCGTTTTTATTTGAATCCCAAAAAGTTGTACAAAACAGACACCCTATACCACCCCTTTGTCACCAGTGAAAATCTTTTTACCCGTCTATTACAAAATCGTATTCAACGGCCTGTCAAATTGATAGAGCAGCCTCACAGTCCCCAAAAATGGAACGTATTATACTCAGATCAAGAAGCCATAATCTATAAAGCACTTCTGCAAGAAAGCGATAATGGGGTAGCAGAGTCTTTATTGAATATGATCTCCCAAACTACCTTTAATGAGATGAATGTCAAAAAAACGATTGACACCCTTAAAATTCAATGGGGACACTGGTTACCGGATCCCATTGAATGGGTAGATGGCTCAGGGGTTTCACGTTATAACATGATCACTCCCAGAACATTGGTCGCTGTCCTCAAAAAAATATACCAAGAAGTAGGGCTTGAAACAATCAAAAATTATTTCCCAAAAAGTGCAACCTCAGGATCGTTAAAAAACTATCCTATCCAAGAGGTATATGCCAAAACAGGTACCCTGCGGCACAACCACAATCTTTCAGGATATTGGATCAGCAACAGAGAAAATATCTATGTTTTTTCCATCATGGTCAATCACTTTACTGTTCCCACTGAGGAAATCCGAAAAGGCATTAGTTCGTTGATACGACAATTTCAAAAAAAACTAAAGTAATTTTAATACCCAAGTTGACTTCTAAATCCAACTATCAATTAACTTGAATAAACTAAAAAACAAGCATCATGAACTTTAGAGGTTTAATTTTAACGCTGACTATCATTTTCTTAACCAAAGCGTATCCCCAAAAAAAAAATCCTACAAATCCTATTCCCAACAAAGCACAACTGGCGTGGCAAAAAGCTGAACTAGGGGCAGTATTTCATTATGATCTCCATGTTTTTGACAATAAAAAATACCGCCAAACAGGAACAACCGGGAACAGAATTAACCCAATAGTCAATCATCAGATTTTCAATCCCAAACATTTGGATACAGATCAGTGGATTAAGGCCATCAAAAAAGCAGGGTTCAAATTTGCCCTTCTTACCGCTACCCACGAAACAGGATTTGCCCTATATCCATCTGATGTAAATCCCTATAATGTTAAAACCCTTAAATGGAAAGATGGCAAAGGTGATATCGTTCGAGATTTTGTAAATTCTTGTAGAAAATACGGAATTCAACCTGGAATATACGTTGGGATACGATGGAATTCTTTTTTTGGGGTACACGATTTTAAAGTCAATGGAACAGGTGAATTTCAAAAGAAACGCCAAGCATATTACAACCAAATGGTGGAGGGTATGGTCAAAGAGCTATGCACCCGATACGGTCCACTATTCGAAATATGGTTTGACGGTGGAGCCAGTCACCCTGATCTGGGAGCCCCGGATGTACTCCCTATCGTAAAAAAATACCAGCCTGACTGCTTGTTCTATCATAATAACCAACTGGCTGAAGCCCGATGGGGAGGGTCTGAATCAGGAACTGTGCCCTACCCTTGTTGGGCGACTTTTCCAAACCCTTATTCCCATTCTGGAGACACAAATGCAGGTCACATCAATTTATTAAAACACGGTGATCCAAAGGGAAAATATTGGATGCCTGCCATGTCCGATGCCCCGCTGAGGGGATACAACGGCAGGCATGAGTGGTTTTGGGAACCAGGTGATGAGGAGCATATTTTCCCAGTTGAGGATCTCATGCATATGTATTATAATTCTGTAGGACACAATTCTACACTGATCATGGGACTTACACCCGATCCTCAGGGTTTGCTTCCCCAAGCCGACGTAAAGCGATTGGAAGAGTGGGGGGAAGCCATCAAAAAAACTTTTTCTACTCCTATTGGTAGCACTAATGCAAGGGGTGACCAAGCGTTACTCTCGTTCGACGAACCCAAAAAAATCAAAAATATCATCATCCAAGAAGATATCGCTAAGGGTCAGCGCGTAAGGGCATACAGTATTCATGCCTTCTCCAAAGGGGAGTGGAAAAAAATAGCTACGGGAGAAAGCATTGGTCACAAAAGAATTCACCAACTCAACCCAATAGAGGTAAAGGAATTAAAACTTGTAATTGATCGAAAAATTCTTCCACCTATCATTAAACTTTTTAGTGTTTATTGAAAGTCTAATAATAGAACTTATGAAACTCCTTTCTCTCTTTCATTGTCGACAAACACTCCATTTACCTTTTTATCTCTTTCAAAAAATACATCAAAATTCCTGTCAGGAAAATGGTTAAAGTTCCAATAACAGTAGTAAGATACGAATGAGTTAAAGGCTCTCTTTCCGGAAATAAAACTGGATACAAAGTCAAAATTAAAATTGCTAAAATCCCAACGATTAGACCTAATATGGCATTTTTATTAGTCTTTACATTAGAGAAAATACCCAACAAAAATAAGCCCAGCATTCCCCCGCTCAAAATGGAAGCATATTTCCACCAAACATCGAGGATATTTTTTACATCTATCATTACAAGTGCGATAATAATGGATATTAGGCAAATCACAACTGTACTTCCATAGAGAAACCAAAGTTTTATATTTTCAACGGCATTTTTTTTGAAATAATCCGTTAACAAAACAGTAGATGTACTGTTAAAACTAGTTGATATGGTGCTCATGCCGGCAGCAAAAATAGAGGCAATCAACAAACCCGAAACCCCCTGTGGAAGTTCGTTTACGATAAAATGAGGAAAAACTTTATCGGGGGTATTGACAAGATCTTCAGGTAAACCATTTTTAACCTTGTAATAGGCGTACAATGCAGTTCCTATAAATAAGAAAATAGCAGAAACAGGGAGGTACAACATTCCACCGTAAAAGGCTGATTTTTTGGCATTAGTTTCAGAGGAAGACACCATATAGCGCTGGATGTAGTTTTGATCGATCCCGAAATTTTGGAGGTTGATGAATATCCCATAGATTAAAACCACCCAGAAAGTAGGTTCATTGATAGATCCGTCAAAATCTCCAAAGCTGAATTTATTATCTTCAATGGCAACTTCAAAAAGTTGAACAGGTCCCTCGGGCATACCCACAAGCAATATGGCAACACAAAAGACAGCGCCCAAAATCAAAACGATTCCTTGGATAGCATCAGTCCATAGAACGGCCTCAATACCACCTATAATCGAATATATCGTTACGAACACACCAGTAAAAACTATTACAGTTTTCATGTCCCAACCCAGTATCATATTGATTGCCAATGCCAACAAATAAATGATGGTACCTACCCGCATAAGTTGGGTTGAAATATAACAGATCGATACGTATATCTTGGCCCAAGGTCCAAAGCGCTGTTCCATGTAGGTATAGGCAGAGGAACTGTTGATTCTTCTGTAGACTGGAATAAAATATCGTACAGTGATCAGTGCCGCGATGGGAATTGAAAGGCTGAACACAAAGGCATTCCAATTCGTGCCATAGGCGCTGCCAGGTAAAGCTAAGTAACTGATACTGCTAACAAAGGTCGCAAAAATAGAAAGGGTTACAACCCACTGTGGTGTTTTTCCCGATCCCAAAGTAAAAGATTTTGAAGTACGTTTTTTAGAGAAAAAAATAACACTCAAATAAAGTGTACCTAAGAGATAGCAAACAAAGACAATTAAATCAATACTGTTCATCAACTTGAGTGATTAGTTGAATTCGAGTACAACATGTTTGATATTTCTTCTGTTGTGAGTATAACTGATATGTATTTTTCCATCGCTGGATTCAATCACAGCGGGATAGCTGAATTCTCCCTTTTTTTCATTTTCCAAGGACAACACCTCTTGCCAATTTTCACCTGTTTTGGAGAGGGCCACAGATAATTTTGAACGTCCGTTTTTACCTTTTATCGTTGGATTATATACCAGCAAATGAAGTCCATTAGATAGTGTAATGGCATCTGTGCCTGAGTTAGGATTGGGAAGGTCTGTTCGGCTGATTTGACTCCATGTTTCGCCATTATCTTGCGAAAAAGCTTGCATGACCGAATTGTCCCTGCTCCTGCAGAGTATCTGAAGATGTCCGTCTCCTAAAACCAATAGACTTGGTTGGATTACATCAAATTTAGTTTGAGGGTCTATAGGTATTTTGGTCCAAGTCTTACCGTCGTCACTACTTTTTTCTATATGAGCTTTCCAATTCAGACCTTCGGTGGTCCTAGTCTCGGTACTCGAGGGAGAAAGAATTGTACCATCACTCAACTGTATGGGTTTGTTCTTAATTGGGCCAAGTATGTTTTGGGGCAATCTCTTCCCCTCTGACCATTTTTTTCCATGATCATCACTGGTTTTAACCATACCCCACCATTCACGAGGTGAAGGGCCAACTTTGTAAAATAAACTCAAAGTCCCAGCTTGGGATTGAAACAAAACCGGATTCCAACATGGATAGAGTTCTTGATCAGCCGAAACCCCGGTATCGATCAATTGGGGGGGAAGCCAGTCATTTCCAGCGGAATGAGAAAGCCAGATGGAAACATCATCCTTACCTTCTCTTGATCCTCCAAAGGCAGCAATCAAAAATTTGTTTTTGGAAACTTCTACAATGGTAGAAGCGTGACATTCTTTAAAAGGAGGAGTGTCATAAACCATTACATCACTTTTCACTACCAAATTGGATTGAGCATATAGGAAGGGTAAAAAAAATAAAGATAAAATGGAGATTAAGGATGACTTAATTTTAAGACTTGACATTTGTTATTTTTATTGTTTATTGTTTATTGTTTATTGTTTATTGTTTATTGTTTATTGTTTATTGAAATATATAAAAAATACAAATACCAGAATATTTTAAACAGTATGATGATTCTCAAATGTTCAAAAACCACTAAAATTTTTAAAGTATTTAAGATAAATGATTTCTATTTAATTTGGAAATCTATAAAAATTAGGATGCGCTCCTTGGATTTTTATGAGTTTAATTTCAGTTTGACAATGGTTGAAATAGTTTTACCATCTGCCTTACCTACCATTTCTTTGCTGGCCATTCCCATAACTTTACCCATATCTTTCATTCCCTTAGCACCTGTTTTAGCAATAATTTCGTCAATAATTTTTTCAATGACATCGGGTGATAATTGCTTTGGTAAAAATTGAGCAATGACATCAGCTTGATCCTCTTCCGGGGAAGCAAGATCATCGCGGTTTTGCTGTCTAAAAATTCCTGCACTGTCTTTTCGCTGTTTTACCAGTTTTTGAAGTAGCTTAATTTCTTCCTCCTCAGATAAATCAGTATCACGCGCTGTAGCTGTCTTTGCCAAAAGCACCGCCGATTTAATGGCTCTAAGTGCCTCAAGTTTTAGAGAATCTTTGGCCCTCATTGCGGCTTTGAGTTCGTCAGTAAGTGAATTGAGTAAAGACATAAATTATTAATCTACATTATCGTGTAAAAAAGAGTTATTAGATCGCAATTGGATCTCATCATTTTTATCGTTATCAACAGATAATCTGGACTCATTTGACTCTGAAGATGAGGGCTGTTCCAATTCGATTCCCATTCTTTTATAGGCAGGTTGCTTTTCTAACTCGTCAATTTTACTCAAACTGTGTTTGAAAGCATAATTAAATTTTTTTAGATGCTCTTTTCTTTCTTCATTTTTTTGGGTGACTGTTTCCTTGATTTTATTGTCGAAGGGAGATACCTCCTGGGGTGAGGACAATAGCTCAGCATCACTTAAATCCAATTTGTTCTCCTGTTTTTCAACCACTTCAAACTTAAAATCAATGGCCTCCGAAAGTGAAGTTTCATCTGAAGCCTCATCTTCCTGATGGGTTAAGGTATGGACTATTTTTTTGGATGAATCTTCATGGGTATCAGTAATCGGTAAATCAAAATCAAATGTAAATTGATTTTCTTCCTCATACTCTAATTCCTCCAATCCAACAACTTCCAAATCCAAAACTTCGTTATCTAAATCGTTGATGATAAATTCTTCCTCAGTTTTCATTTCAGTCGCCTTTTGGTTCTGACAGATATCTAATTCCTCATAAATCACTTCCATATTTTCTATTTCTTCCGTACAGACGGTCAATTTATTATCCAATTCATCTGCTTTAGAATCAGACTCTTCACAGAAGGGAACGGTCTCCGCCACTACCGGTATGGAAAATAATTCTTCTTCCGCCAGTAAATCTTCAATTGGAGGTTGATTCACTTCAATTTCATTTTTATTATTTTCGATCGATGGCTCAGATTCTGTCATTTCGAATGTATTGTGGTTTTCCTCGCCACCCATAAGGTCATGTTCTAACGTCTGATCTTCTTCCAACGTATGGATGATTTTTTTTGCTTCGGTATTTACTATTTGATGTTGTTGGTCTGCACCGAAGCCAGTGGCAATAATGGTCACAGAAACTGAACTACCGAGCTTTTGATCTTCTCCAATTCCCATAATAATATTTGCATTATTACCTGCTTCGGTTTGTATAAAATCATTGATTTCTCCTATTTCGTCTATGGTAATTTCTTCGTTTCCGGATACAATAAGTAATAAAACATTTTTGCAACCTGTTATTTTATTATCGTTCAGTAGTGGTGAATCCAAGGCATTGATAATGGCGTCTTGAGCACGATTGGTTCCACTGGCAGCACCGGATCCCATAATGGCTGTACCACTGTTTTTTAGTACTGTCTTAGCATCCTTCAAATCAATGTTTTGACGATAATGATGAGTGATGACCTCTGCAATTCCTCGGGCGGCAGTTGAAAGAACCTCGTCAGCCTTTGAGAAACCTGCTTTAAAACCTAAATTTCCATATACTTCCCTTAGTTTATTGTTGTTAATTACAATGAGCGCATCAACAGTCTTTTTTATATTTTCTAAGCCTTTTTCGGCTTGCTCTAGTCGCAATTTACCCTCGAACTGGAAAGGCATGGTAACAATACCCACTGTAAGAATGTCCATTTCTCTTGCCAATTGTGCAATTATAGGTGCAGCACCCGTTCCAGTACCTCCGCCCATTCCAGCAGTAATAAAAACCATTTTAGTTTGGGTGGTCAGTAAAGCTTTGATATCATCAAAACTTTCCTCGGCGGCCAAAGCCCCCACCTCAGGATTGGCTCCAGCTCCTAATCCCTCGGTGAGAGATGCACCCAATTGAATTTTAATAGGCACAGCACTCTCGTTAAGCGCTTGGGCATCAGTATTGGTCACCACAAAATCAACACCGTTGATGCCCTGATGAAACATATAGTTAATGGCATTACTTCCACCCCCCCCTACACCAATAACTTTGATGACATTGCTTTTGTTTTTTGGTAAGTCAAAACTAAAATTGTTGCTTATTTCAGATTCCATTCCAATAAATTTAAGCGTTATCTAAAAACTCTTTAAACTTCTCTACCCAACGGTCCAAAATGGTCTTCCTATTGGAGGACATTGGATTGGGATCCACCGCCTCGAAGGAATCATCATTTTTTTTATCCCCAATAGCTTCATTTTTTTCGGACGAGACACTTTCAAAATCTTGATTTTCTTGTTGCTCTAATGCATTCATTAATAAACCGACAGCAGTCGCCAGTATTGGGCTGGTTTCTGATTTTTGGGTGTCACCGGCTAAATGTTCACTTGGATAACCGATTCGGGTATCCATACCAGTTATGTACTCCACCAATTGTTTCAAATGCTTCAATTGGCTTCCACCACCAGTCAGTACAACCCCACCGATCAATTTTTTCTTCTGGTCATCGTGACCGTAATTTTTGATTTCCAGATACACCTGCTCCATAATCTCTACCACCCGTGCATTAATGATTTTGGATAAGGTTTTTAAAGATATTTCTTTGGGCTCCCTTCCTCTGAGTCCTGGAATGGAAACAATTTCAGAATCTCTGTTCTCTCCAGGCCAAGCAGAACCGAATTTAACTTTTAGGAGCTCTGCTTGTTTTTCAATGATGGAACAGCCCTCTTTAATGTCCTCGGTAATGACGTTCCCTCCAAAAGGTATTACAGCAGTATGACGAATAATCCCATTTTTAAATATGGCCAGATCGGTCGTCCCCCCCCCAATATCTATCAAAGCTACACCAGCCTCTTTTTCTTCCTGATTTAAAACGGCTTCTGATGAAGCTAACGGCTCAAGAGTGATGTTACCCATAGACAAACCAGCACTTTTGACACACCTCCCAATATTTTTAATCGAAGTTACCTGCCCGACTACCACATGGAAGTTGGCTTCTAACCTTCCACCATACATTCCTATAGGTTCTTTAATCTCAGCCTGACCATCCACCTTGAATTCCTGAGGTAGCACATGGATGATTTCCTCACCTGGAAGCATGACCAACTTATAAACCTGCTGAATCAGTCTTTCAACATCCTCTTGCGAGATAACCTCTTGAGAATTGGCTCGTGTAATATAATCACTATGCTGCAAGCTCCTTATGTGTTGACCAGCTATACCCACTACCACTTCATTGATTTCCTGACCTGAAACTAACTTGGCTTCTTCCACAGCTTGCTGTATGGATTGAATAGTTTGAGTAATATTGTTTACAACTCCTCTATGAACTCCAAGGCTTTTGGATTTTCCAACACCTAAGATTTCGACCTTACCAAATTCATTTTTATCTCCAACCATGGCAACGATCTTGGTTGTTCCAATATCTAATCCTACAGAAATATTTGAATGTTTCATAATTGTTGATTTAAGATCCAACTACTTGATTTTTAAATTTTAGATTGATCAGGGTATACTCCCTATCCAACGTATGGTTGTCATGGTAGGCACAAAAAACTTTTAGTTTGGAAAGTTTTTCAAGCAAATGATGTATTTGACCTATTTCTATCTCAAAACCATAGGATCTTAAGCCTATGAAATAGGAATTTGAATGGTGGTAAATTGTAGCCACTTCGTTTCTTAAAAATGGGTCTCTTTCGATCTGTTCTATCAATGATAAAAGATCCTGCTTTTGTTCATCTTTTAACATTCCCATATATAAAGGAACTTTTGGGTTATGATTGATGGAAATAGGGAACTTTTTCCCTGACATGTCTAAATAGTATTGGTCAGATCCCTGTATCCTGACAACCGCACTTTTTTCCTTAATATTTACGTCTAAAGTCCCTTGTCGAAAATGAAAAACCTCAGCTTTATCTACGTAAGGATTATTTTCTAATAAAGTCTCAAGCATACTCAAAGCTAAACTATCTTTGGCCTTCCACGGAAGCTCTCCTTTGTTTAGTATTAACAACTTATTAACGAGAGAATCGTTTAAATACTGGGTACCTTTAGACTCAAAATTAACCGATATTTTTTCAACTAAACGCCTGCTATTCCTGTAATGAGCCAAGACCGATATCAATATTGTAAGAAGGAAAACCGTTATAAAAAAGAGAAATTTTTTGTAATGCATTTAAGCTATTTTTTTTAGATTTTGAATATGAATTCCAATGTCCCCCGCTCCTAAAATCAATACTAAGTCTGCGTCTGAATTTAGAATAGTGGTTCGAAAAACTTCTTTGGATATTTTTCTTTTATTTGGGTTTTTAATCAAATCCAATAAAGCATCTGATGTTACTCCTAAAATGGGTTTTTCTCTTGCAGGATAAATTTCCATCAAAACTATTTCATCAAATTGATTGAGTACTTCTGCAAACTCATCCATAAAATCCTGCGTACGTGAAAAAAGGTGTGGTTGAAACACCACCATATTTTTTTTGTTAGGATAAAATTCTGATATGGTATTCAACACAGCTTTGATCTCCTGAGGATGATGTGCATAATCATCAATCAACATTTTGTTTTTATATGAAAAAACCTCCATTCTCCTCTGAATCCCTTCAAAAGTTCTCAAGGAAGGCAATACTTTATCAAGTGGAAGTTCCCCAACATCCAGTACTGCCAAAGCTCCAATGGCATTAGATAAATTATGCCGACCTATGGCATTGAGATAAACTTTCCTATAGATTTTTGTGGGAGTAACCAAGTCGAAGTGGTACCCTTGCTCACTAAAACTTATGTCTTGGGCATAATAATCAGCTTTATTATCGATGGAGTAACTTATACCCTGCAAGCCAACTCCGTGAGCAATAACCAGTTTTTGTTTTACAAGTTCTGAAAATTGACCAAAGGCTTTTTTCATATTCGAATGATTACGATAAATATCCAAGTGGTCTGCATCCATTGATGTAATACAAGCAAAATCTGGAGACAGCTGTAAAAATGAACGATCGTATTCATCAGCTTCCACGATAGAATAAGAATTCCCCTTTTGGACAAGATTGGTTTGAAACTCATTCATAAAACCTCCCAAAAAAGCGGTGAACTCCAAATTCAGATAAGAGAAAAAATGGGCTAAAAAAGAAGCTGTGGTAGTTTTTCCATGGGTACCTGCGATCGCAAAAACTACACTGTCTTTAGTGATTTCACCCAATACTTCAGCTCTTTTTTTAATATTGTTGCCCTGTTCATTAAAAAAATTTAGTTGTGGATGATCTTTAGAAACTGCAGGAGTATAGACAATTTGAGTTTCTTTGTGACGATAATCCTCTGGCAAAGCAGAAACGGAAGCATCAAATAAAACGGTTATACCTGAGTCAATCAATTTAGCTGTAATTGGGCTAGGGGTTTTATCATAACCCATGACCTTGTTTCCCCTATCAAAAAGATATTTGGCAATAGCAGACATACCTATACCTCCAATCCCTAAAAAATAATATTTGTTTCCTTTTTGATTCATTTATAAAAGTGTTTCGATGAGATCTACAATCTTTGATGTAGCCTCTGGCTGGGCCAATTTTTTTAAATTTATTATCATTTCTTCCTGTTTTTTTGGATCTATTAATTGATTTAAAAAAAAATCAAAATCATGCTCTAAGTTCTTTTCTGATATCACCAAAGCTGCTCCCTGATCTTCCAGGGCCTTTGCATTATGGTATTGGTGGTTTTCGGCAACATTTGGCGATGGCACCAATAAGACTGGTCGGGCCACACAACAAAGTTCTGACAGTGTTGCAGCACCAGATCTTGATATGATAATATCTGCCGCTGCATAAAGCTGATCCATATCGCTTACGAATGGAATTATTTTTACTAGATCAGATTGATATTTTTCATACTGTTCATAATATAAGGAACCACACTGCCAAATCAGTTGTAATCCCTTTTTTTCAAAAGCATCCAAATGAGATGCAACTAGTTGATTGATTCTCCTCGCCCCCAAACTGCCCCCCAAAATTACTAGAGTGGTTTTCCCAGGAAGTTGTTCAAATAGTAGTTTAGCTTTATTACTATTTAACTTACCTTCAGCAATAGATTTTCGAATTGGGTTGCCAGTTAGATTTAATTTATCTTTTGGAAAGAATCTATCCAATCCAAGGTAGGCCACTGCAATGGTTTTGACTATTTTAGATAAAAACTTATTGGTGATGCCTGGATATGAATTTTGTTCTTGTATCAAGGTTGGAATTTTGAAAAGACCAGCCATAAAAAGTAATGGTCCACTCGCAAAACCACCTGTTCCCACCACCACATCAGGTCTAAATTTAAGAAGTATAGCAATGGATTTGAATAAACTAAATATCAACTTAGCGGGAAAAATCAAATTTCTGAATGAATAAGACCTTTGAATTCCATCAATCCAAAGACCTATGATTCTATAGCCTGCCTCAGGAACTTTATTCATTTCTATTCTACCCAATGCTCCGACGAACAAAATATCCGCAGTTTTATGACGCGACCTCAATTCTTCAGCAATTGACAGTGCAGGATACAAATGTCCGCCCGTTCCTCCACCTGATATTATGAATTTATATGGTTTCACTAAGAATGGTTAATGGGTTTTCGACTCTGACTTCAGAATTCTGGGAGGCATGGGATTTCATTTTTTGTCCAGCACTTACACTGAGGATCATTCCAAATGCAATACATGTCATCCATGCAGCAGTTCCACCACTACTAATCAATGGGAGTGTTTGACCTGTTACTGGAAAAACTTGCAAGGCAACAGCGATGTTAACAAAGGATTGAATGATAATGGTTAATCCCAATCCCAAAACCAACAGCTTTCCATAAACTGTATCTGATTTATGAGCAATTACAATGATTCTAAACAGTACCAACAAGTACAACAGTATTAAAGCTGTGCCACCCACCAATCCAAATTCTTCTACAATAATGGCATAGATAAAATCTGACGAACTTTGAGGCAAAAAGTTTTTCATTACACTTTTTCCAGCACCAACTCCAAATAGACCGCCGCTTGCTATTGCAATTTTAGCCCTTTCAATTTGATAATTTCCACTACTGTCGTCAGAATTATTAAAGTTTTCAATCCTATTGACCCAGGTATCTATCCTGTTGGGAACCCATTCCGGATAAGCCTTGGCAACCAAAATAAAAAGCATGACCATAAAGAAACCTGTCCCTAGCATTCCTAAAAGGTACTTAATGGGATAACCTCCAATAAAAACCAAGATAAGCACCATAAAAAATAACAATGCAGCAGTGGATAAATTTGCTGGTAAAATTAGAAGTATGACAAGAAAAACAGGAAGCCAAAGCGGAAGTATAGAAGAATTTAATCGATATATCATGAGGTTGTCTTTGGACATAAGATGTGCCACGTATGCCAAAAGGACGATAGAGGCCAAAGTAGATGTCTGAAAACTTAATCCAACAATCGGTATTCTAATCCACCTATTGGCATTGGCTCCCGAGATAAGATTCCCCTGAGAAGCAGTATAAATCAATAATAAAATGATTAATGGGAGTGCCAGGATAGAAATGCCCCTAAAATAATTATAAGGAATTTTATGAAGTATATAAATCAGACCAAAGCCAAAAAGTAAGATAATAAAATGTTTGAGTAAATGACCCCACGGAGTTCCATGACCCACAACATAGCTCAAATTAGAACTGGCACTGAATACGGGAAGAAATGAAAAAATAGATAGCAAACCCAAGGCTACCCATAGGACCCGGTCACCTAGTATTATATTATTTTTATTATTCATTTAATACTTTTATAATTCTCTAACAGCTTGTTTAAATTGGTTTCCCCTGTCCTCATAATTTTGGAAAAGATCAAAACTGGCACAGGCTGGTGAGAGCAATACATTATCATTTTTTTGAGCAATTTTTTTTGCAATCAACACTGCTTCTTTCATTGATTGAGTCTCAACCATAAGGTCGGTAATGGATTCAAAGGCATTGATGATTTTTTGATTTTCAATTCCTAGGCAAATAATGGCTTTTACCTTTTCTCTTACCAAGGGATAAAGCATTTCGTAGTCGTTGCCTTTATCTACCCCACCAACGATCCAAACTGTGGGTGCGCTCATGCTTTCCAAAGCAAAATATACAGCATTTACATTTGTAGCCTTAGAGTCATTGATGAATCGTATGTTTTGAATTTTCAAAACCGGCTCCAGTCGATGAGGGGCTCCCTTGAAATTGAGTAAGCTTTCTCGAATGGTTTCTTTACTTACATCTAGTAAATGGGCGACAGTTGAAGCAGCCATAGCATTCAGAAGATTATGCCTTCCTTTTAGAGGAAATTCCATTGTGTTAATCATGGTCTTTGTTTTTTGAGTTTCTATCAAGATGCTGTTGTTTTCTATATAAGTGGTGTTTATATTTTTATTAAAGGTTCCAAATTCGTGAAGTTTAGACTTTGTTCTCATGCTATGAATGGCCTTACTCAATTGAGGATCTTCTCCATTGAAAAGAAGAAAATCACGATGAGTTTGATTGGAACTGATACGTAACTTTGATTTAAGATATGCCTTAAAATCATGATTATAGCGGTCCAAATGATCTGGGGTAATATTGGTAATAACTCCAATATGGGGAGCAAAATTGACAATGTCATCTAATTGAAAACTGCTTATCTCTAAAACATAAAATTGGTGCTCACTTTGAGCAACCTCTTTAGCAAAACTATTTCCTACATTTCCTGCCAATACGACATCGTATCCTGCATCATCCAATATTTTATAAGTCATCATGGCGGTGGTGGTTTTGCCATTACTTCCAGTGATACCTATAAGTGTTGCATTGGTGAATTTGGATGCAAATTCTATCTCTGAAATTACAGGAATTTCGATCGATTTCAGAGATTGAACTATGGGTGTGTTATCAGAAATTCCAGGACTTTTCATAATGTATTGGGCATCCTGCATTTTGGATAGGGTATGGGTTTTTTCCTCCCATTCTACCCCCAAGCTTTCAAATCTATTTTTAGTGGAATTTGGTATGACACCCTGATCTGAAACAAAAACCTGAAATCCCTCTTTTTTGGCCAGCAGTGCTGTTCCACTTCCACTTTCTCCTGCACCCAAAATGACAATCTTTTTGCTCATTATCTGATTTTGAGTGTTACAATAGACAATACAGCCAATAGTATTCCAATAATCCAAAACCGGGCAACGATCTTACTTTCGTGTAATCCTGATTTTTGGTAATGGTGATGTAAGGGGGCCATTTTGAAAATTCTTTTGCCTACTCCGGTTTTTTTACGACTATACTTGAAATAGCCAACCTGAATAATCACTGAAAGATTTTCGATCAAAAAAATACCACAAAGCAAAGGAATCAAAAGCTCTTTTCTTACAATCAGTGCAATTACAGCAATCACCGCACCTATGGTGAGGCTTCCTGTATCTCCCATAAAGATCGTGGCAGGATAGGTGTTGAACCACAAAAATCCGATTAAGGCACCTGAAAAAGCAGCCACGAAAATAACCACCTCTCCTACATTAGGGATGTACATAATGTTGAGGTAGTCCGAAAAAATCAGGTTTCCGGATACCCATGCAAAAATGCCTAATGCCATTACCATTATAGCAGATGAGCCAGCAGCTAAACCATCAACTCCGTCGGTCAAATTGGCTCCGTTTGATACCGCCACGATGATAAAAACAACAATTGGAATGAAGATGATCCAAGTATATTTTTTTAGATTTGGCGAAATCCAGCTCAGCAGATTTGAATAGTCAAAAGCATTGTCCTTAAATAAGGGAATAGTAGTGAGGGTAGATTTTTTTTCGGGAGAAAAAATCTCCTGAATATTAGCAGACTTTTTTAGTCCTTGCCCTCTAATCTCCTCTTTTACGGTTACCCCTGGATGGAAATACAAAACCAAACCGACTAACAATCCCAAAAGTAATTGACCTGCTACCTTAAATCTTCCTTTAAGTCCTTCTTTGTCCTTCTTAAAAACTTTGATATAATCATCAACTAACCCAATGAAACCCATTGATAATGTAGTGATAATAAGGAGTTGGATATAAATGTTATCCAATTGAGCCAATAATAAAATAGGGATCAACGTACCTATAATGATGATGACTCCCCCCATCGTGGGTGTTCCTTGTTTTTCATATTGACCCTTTAATCCGAGATCTCTAACGGATTCTCCTATTTGTTGAGATTTTAGGAATCGGATGATGATCCTTCCATAAATCAATGTGATAGCAGAAGAAAGGATTATAGCCATTGAAGCCCTAAACGTCAGAAATTGGAAAAGTGTAGCCCCAGGAAATTGAAACTTTTTCTCTAAAAATTCAAATAGGTAATATAACATGAGCTAAGGCTTTTTTGAAAATATTTCTTGTGCTATTTTATAATCATCAAAAGGGAGCTTTTCGCCTTTAACCTCTTGGTAATTTTCATGTCCTTTTCCAGCAATCAGAACCACATCACCAGGTTGGGATAATTGGTAAGCGACCTTAATGGCCTCTTTTCGTTGTGGAATGCTCATGGTCTTTTTAAAATCTACAGGATCTACTCCTTCGCACATTTGTTCGATAATTGTATCGGGATCTTCGTAGCGAGGATTGTCTGAAGTAAAAAGAACTTTAGAGCTCAATTGAGCAGCTATAGCACCCATTAAAGGTCTTTTTTCTTGATCCCTATTACCACCACAACCCACAACAGTGATCAAGCTTTCATTTTGGGTTCTTATCCCATTAATGGTGACCAAAACATTTTTTAATGCATCGGGGGTATGTGCATAGTCCACTACGACTATAATTTTGTTTGGAGTTTCAAAAGTTTGAAATCTACCGGGGGCACTTTTCAATTGACTTATTGATTTCAAACTTTGCCACTCGTCCTCCCCTAGCAGTATAGTGGTTGCATAAACTGCCAATATATTATATGCATTGAACTCACCTAAAATTTGAGTCCAAATTTCATTTTGATTGATTTTTAACAGCATACCTTTAAATTGGCTCTCCAAAACTTGAGCGCAATAATCAGCATAACGATAAAGTGCGTAGGTTTGTATTTTTGCTTTGCAATTCTGGACCATTACTTTAGCATTTTTATCGTCTATATTGATCAGTGCAAAAGCACAATCAGATAAGGAATCAAATAGAATTTTTTTGGTGTCCCGATAAGCTTTAAAAGTATTATGGTAATCCAAGTGATCATGGGTAAGGTTAGTAAAAATAGCACCTTTGAATTCCAAACCTGTGATCCTTTTTTGGTGTAGACCGTGTGAGGAGACCTCCATAAAACAATTTTCAATACCTTCACAAACCATGGCTCTGAGATGCTTATTGAT
>JAYPMF010000001.1:16798-20853 GCA_038129785.1 Flavobacteriaceae bacterium | reverse complement strand
TCATTAACTTGGATAAAGACTACTCCTGGTTCTAATTTTTCAGGAAGTGTCTCACATATAATCGACTGAGCACCCAATTTAATGGCCTGGCCAATAAATTGATGTCCATCTACTTGAGTACCCCTGACTGCAACATACATATTGCCGGGTTTAACGGTCCTTGAATCTGAAGAAATATCGTTTACCTCCACATCAGTTGACCCAGAAAGTCCTTGAATGGCTACTTTGTATAATATTTCTTTTAACTTTCTCAAGACATCTTTTTTAGAATAGCGTTGTTAAAAAAAACATACCTTAAGGCCTTTACTAATTTTTTATAACATACCTTTTCGGAAATAATACCATGAAATGAAGCAAGTGATAAGTTTCCATTTTCTGATTTAATTATTTTACCATTACCCAATACTGAAGTTGTTCCAGTTGGCAAATTTTTATCTAATAATTTTACTATACCTCTAAGATCAAATGATATAATATTTAAATCGCATTTAGATAATTTATAGGGGTCACAAAACTCAAAAAAAACAATATTTTTTTCAAGACTCATATAAATTTTAAAGTCCCGATTTGATATTGATTTGATTGTTTCGGATCTTTCTTGAGAATGTGAGATATTAATCAAAAAAAGTAGTATAATTACCAATATTCTTTTCATGGCTTTAAGATGATTTTTTGATAGATATTAAAACTTGCTCCCGCATTAGGAAACTGTTTTTTAACTTTGTTTTTAGCTTTGATCTCCACTTTTGGCCCCATAGGCTCTAAAATTGATAAAGCTTCAATTTGAGTCATTCCTTTTAAATCCGAAACTACTCCCTCAGGGAGTATAGCTTTCACCTTGGATGACAATTGATGGATTTGTTCAGATTTTATGTAGATGGTTTTGGGAAGGGAATTGTAAATTTTTTTTGCAATTTTCTTAAAAACAGGAGCTGCAACAGTAGAACCGTAATAACCTCTTTTTTTATCTGGACGATGAATGACAACAATACATGAGTATTCTGGTTTTTCGGCCGGGAAATACCCTACAAATGAGGCCACATATTGTACTTCTTTGTCTTTCCTGTTATAATCCAATTGACAGGTACCCGTTTTTCCAGCCATTGTCAATTCACTGTCTCTGATATTATGCGCAGTACCCCATTTCTTATCCACCACATTGAACATCATTTTTTTTACTTTGTCAATGGTTGACTGAGAGCATAATGAAGGATTCAAAATAATCTGACTAAAAGCTTGGTTAGAGTTTTGACCGAAAGATTCAATCTTTTCAATAAATCTAGGTTTTAACATCACCCCGTTGTTGGCAATGGCATTGTAAAAAGTAAGTGTTTGAAGAGGGGTCATAGAAACACCATAACCATAGGCCATCCAAGGCAAATCGAGTTGATCCCAGTCCTTTTTATCATCGGGATGAGGGATTTTTGGAATCCCTTCACCTCGTATGGGCAACCCTAATGGCTTATTGACTCGCATGTTGTATAAACGATTGACAAATTTTTTAGGATTTTTACTATAGTTTTCGTGAATTATTTTAACCATACCGGTATTGGAGGAAACCTCAAAAATTTTGGCTGCGGTAATCGTTCCATATCCCCCTTTTTTGGAATCACGTACTTTATATTTACCGAAAAAGGTAAGTTCTCCATTGCCGGTTGGGATAAGTGTATATAGATCAATGAATTTATCCTCTAAGTCAGCTATCAAGTCCATAAGTTTAAAAGAGGAAACTTGTTCATGGGACTCCCCCACAGCATAATTGAGTTTTTCGTAATAGGTACCCACTTTTGTCTTTCCCAAATTGGCTATGGCTTTAATCTTTCCAGTTTTAGTTTCCATGACAACAACAGTTCCATGATCTGCCTTAAAATTTTCCATCTGCTCCAATAGAGCACTGTGAGCAATGTCCTGAATATTGACATTGATAGTAGTGTGGACGTTGTAACCTTCTGTAGGCTCCTTTTCATTGACATCATTAATGGGTTTCCATTGTCCACCAGCTATTTTTTGCTTAAGCCTTTGCCCCGCTTCACCCTCAAGATATTGGCTGAATGCGCCCTCTAACCCAACAAGTTTGTAACCGCCTTTTAGTTCTTCAGCTACCCTACCTACAGTTCTTTCAGCCATTTTTCCCAAAGGGTGCTCTCTGACCATTTTATGTTCTATGATCAAACCTCCCTTGTATGACGGTAGTTTAAAAAGGGGAAGTTGTTTGATTTTTATTTTCTCCGAGTAAGTAAGGTCTTTAGCAATTAGTAAATACCTATGTCGATCTCTTACTGCTTTATCAAGTTTGTTAGAAATGGATTTTTTGGAGCCATTCAATATTTCAGACAAACCATTGACCAGCTCTTTTTTGTATTTTTGATAGAGGGGTTTGGAGGGAACAGCGGCATCCCATCGCACTTCATAACGGGCCATCGATGTGGCCAAAATACTTCCGTCATCTGCAAAAATATTTCCTCTACTAGGCTTAATTATGTCTTTTTTTAGGGTGCGTTTTGAGGCTATTTCTCGGTATTTATCCCCTACAAAAAATTGTATTTGGATAAGCTTGGCAACCAAAATAAATGAAAAAAGTATCAACCCAAATGCAACTAAATAACTTCGATTCATTACGTATTTATTTCTTTGCTCCATTATTAATCTTTCTTGACTATGATTTTAATGGGAGGTGTTTTTGCTGGCCCAATACCAATGGGACTTAACTCCTTAATAATTTTAGTTTCCATTTTTAAATTCATTAAGGCTGTCCGCTGTTCAACAAACTCACTCTTTAACATTTTCAAATCGTCATTCAATTGAGCAATTTTAAAAATTTTACGATCCGTAGCATGGCCACTTGCAATCATAATCAATGACAGTAGGGATAAAAATATGATCACGCGCCAATTCTTTAAGGCATCCTTATTAACCAAAAATTCCATTTTTAAAATTGACAATAGTTTTTTCATATCCTTTCCGCAACTCTTAGCTTACCACTTCTTGCTCTTGGGTTTTTGTTAATCTCTTCATCAGAGGGCATCTGTAAATTCCCCACCTTTTTTAGTGGTAGATTTCTGTTTCCATATAGGTCTGATTCTGCTTTTCCGTCAAACTTGCCTTCCCTAATGAATATTTTTACCAATCGATCTTCCAGGGAGTGATAGGAAATACAAACCAATCGGCCTCTTTTATGAAGTAATTCGATTGACTGTTCTAAAAAGGATTTGATAACATCTAACTCCGCATTGACCTCTACTCTTATGGCTTGAAAAATCTGAGCAATAATTTTGTTAAAAACATGCTTTGGTAAAATAGGGGTCAATAAATCAACCAGTGATTGGGTGGTAGCTATCGGTTTAAGAATTCTTTCTTTTACAATATGACCAGCCAATTTTCTTGCATTACGCAACTCACCATAATTTTTAAATATTTTATGAAGCTCTTCTTCGCTGTATAAATTGACCACATTATAGGCACTCAATTCACTTTTGGTATTCATCCGCATGTCCAAAGGACCATCTAATCGTGTGGAAAAGCCTCTTAATCCTGAATCAAATTGATGAGAGGAGACACCAAAGTCTGCAAGAATTCCATTTACGCTTGTAATCCCACAAAACTTCAAATGTCTTTTTAGTTGTGAAAAATTTCCACATATCAACTGGAATCTGTCGTCAGAAATAAGATTTTGCTGTGCATCCTCGTCCTGATCTAAAGCCAATAATCTTCCTTTTAGGGATAGTTTTTGAAGTATAGCTTTGGAATGACCACCCCCTCCAAAAGTTACATCGACATAAACCCCGTCGGGATTGATTTTTAATCCCTGAATCGCTTCTTCAAGCATTACAGGTTTATGATATATTGTCCTCATTTTGATCCCCCATTACTTCCTCTGCCAAAGCAGCAAAATCTGTGGTTGCTTCATCTATAGCTTTTTCATAAAGACCTTTATCCCAAATCTCTAGAATATTGACAACCGATGAAACGACTACCTCCCTAGAAATTTTAGCGTGGTTTGTCAAATCTTTAGGAATCAACAATCTCCCAGTTGCATCGATCTCTATTAATTTTAC
>JAYPMF010000001.1:16173-16788 GCA_038129785.1 Flavobacteriaceae bacterium | reverse complement strand
ATTAAAGCGATTGAGCTTGTTAACTTTTTCCATCAAACCTCCCCATTGATCCAAAGGATACAATTCCAAGCAATTATTGAAAACAGCTCTTTTAATTACAAAACTTTTATTTAGATAATTTGAAAGTTGTTTTTTTAAAGCAGCTGGAAGCATGATTCGCCCTTTCGCGTCGGCTTTGCACTCATATGTTCCTATAAAATGCTGCATGTTATTATTCGTTCAATTTTAACCAAATATAAGGTAATTATACCACTTTTTACCACTTTCTACCACATTGTTAATAAATTTTACCACTGAACTCAAAAATCTCACGAAACAGATCAAAAAAAATTAAATACCAATCATACAAGCGAATTGTATATCTTTGGTAATATTTATTACTGATGCTTGAGAAACAAATTATTGCTGAAGCCGAGTACCGTTATATAGAATTAGGTGAAGGCACCCCAGTGGTTATTTTACATGGTTTGATGGGAGGGTTGAGTAACTTTGAAGGGGTAATAAACTATTTCCCAATTAGAGGTTACAAAGTTTTGGTTCCCGAGCTACCTGTTTACGACTTACCCATAGTCAATTCCTCTGTTAAATCTCTAGCTGATTTTCTTAATAACTTTT
>JAYPMF010000001.1:0-16163 GCA_038129785.1 Flavobacteriaceae bacterium | reverse complement strand
ATAATTTTAAAAATTTAGAAGAAGTTGTTCTTATGGGCAATTCCTTAGGAGGCCATATTGCTTTATTGTATACAAAATTTTATCCCGAAAAGGTAAAAGGATTGATTATTACAGGAAGTTCAGGACTATATGAAAATGCCATGGGAGACGGTTATCCTAAGAGAGGAGATTACGAATACATAAAAGCAAAAAGTGAGGAAGTTTTTTACGATCCAAAAATTGCTACCAAAGAAATAGTGGATGAAGTGTTTGAGTCCGTCAACGATCGAAATAAGTTATTAAGAACTTTAGCCATTGCCAAAAGTGCCATTCGGCACAACATGGCTAAAGATTTACCCAATATGCATACCAGGACTGCAATCATTTGGGGAGCTCAAGACAGTGTCACCCCTCCAAATGTTGCTGATGAATTTAATTCGTTGCTCCCCAATTCAGACCTTTACTGGATTGACAAATGCGGCCATGCTCCTATGATGGAACATCCTGACCGTTTCAATGAAATAATGCACTCCTGGTTGGAGAAATACAACATCTAAATTTCCGTAATGAACGTTGCCCATGCTGAATTTGTAGTGAGCAACACTAAAGTGGATTTGTGTCCAAAAACTAATTTGCCAGAGTACGCATTTATTGGCAGATCAAATGTTGGAAAATCCTCTTTAATCAACATGTTGTGTAACAAAAAAAAACTAGCCAAAACATCTTCACGACCTGGAAAAACTCAATTGATTAACCATTTTTTAATCAATAAGAAATGGTACTTAGTTGACCTGCCTGGTTATGGCTATGCGAGAGCCTCTAAAACCCAAAGAAAAACTTTCCAAAAATTTATTTTTGATTATTTCACCAAAAGAAAGGAATTGGTATCAGCTTTCCTATTGATCGATTTACGACACAATCCACAACCAATTGATATGGATTTTTTACGTTGGTTAGGTGAAAATTTTATTCCATTCTCAATTGTGTTTACAAAGGCTGATAAAATAAACGAAAAAGACTTAGAAAAAAAAGTTTCAGATTATCTTTTAAAACTTAAAGAGGAATGGGAGAGCTTGCCACAATATTTTGTCACATCCTCAGAAAAAAAACTGGGTCTAGAATCAATCTTAAATTATATTAAGCAAACAAATGAAGATATTAAAAATTTTTAACCGTCTTTTTTTAGGTTGAGTTTTTCTGCAAAATAATTACAAAATTCCTTCATTGTTCCTGCCATTTTATCATCCTGAGTAGCACGCAAATATGTATCACTCATGGTGAGCAATGTTTGATGAAAAAACATTTTCATTTGATCAATAGGCATTTCCTTGATCCACAAATCCATCCTCAAGGTTTCCTGATTTTGCCCATCCCAAAGTGCCAGAAGCATAGCTTGTGCCTCTTCATGATCTACACCTCCATCTGGTGCTGACCATATGATTTTTTCAGGTACTTTATTTTCATCCAGGGATACTTCTATCCTTATAGGGCTTGTTTTCTTCGTCATTATCTTCTTGGTTTATAATTAGATTTTGAGAATAGGGTTTGAGCTGGAAGATTCAATAGGGCACTAATCTCAGTATCCGGATAACGCTTCATATAAGATTTAATGATTTGCCATCCTATCCAAACACCAATCCTTCCAGGTGATTCATTATCTATCTCTAAATAAAACTTTGAAAATGGTGCCGGTTCTATAAACCTATTGGATAAAGAAGGATCTGTATTGTATAGTAATTGCTTTTCAACAATATATTGCCACATATAGGCTTCATTGTCAATGACCCATTGTATTTGTTGTTCAGTATACAGCATTTTTTCAGCATCAGAAGATCGCGGGAGTACCCAGTCTTTTAAATATACTTGTTTTCCTTGGTAGATCATCTGTGACAAAAAAGATCTATCATTAGGTGGAGGTATTTTACTTTCAGCAAATTTACTTGCCACTTGAGAGGGCAAAAAATTGATGTCCATTTCTTGTCGGATATATTGGGGAATACCCTCATACAGGTTGTGATCTACACCCAAATAAGTATCAAGAGAGATCAATAAAAGGGAGTCGGCATAAATAGTTTTACTCTGATAGTCAACATTGTTGATCAATCCTATAACCCGAGGGATTGTGGTTTCAGGAAAATAGTATTTTAAGTGCTTAAATAGATATTCCAAATTTTCCTCTATTGAAAACATGGTAGTGAATTTTTTCTCTACATTTTCCAACAAAAGCAGTTGGAGGCTATCTTTTTGTCTTTTGATCCAAACACTATCATCGAATTTCTCGGGAAAAAGATAGGGGTGGGTTGTTTTTAATACTTGAATATCATCAGGTTGGGACAAATGAAACTTCTTATCAAATCTATCAATTTTAATTTCCAAAGGAATCATAAGGATTTCTGATTCCTTTGTATTTGTGTCATCACAACCAATAAAAAAGAAAACAAGGGGGATGACAAGAAAAAAAACAACATTTCGAAAAATAATCAATCTCATTTAATTGGATTTATTTTTATTCCAATGTAACTTAGATATACAAATTTAAGTGGTCTTTATTTAAAAAAATGAAAACACCTGAAAAAGTAGTCAACCACATTGTGGAATGGTTGAAAGATTATCTGAAAAATTCAAATATGAAAGGCTTTGTTGTAGGCGTATCGGGAGGAATTGACTCTGCTGTCACCTCTACACTCTGCAGTCTTACAAATGCACCTGTGTTGTGTCTTGAAATGGAAATTCATCAAGACCCTAATCAGGTCTCAAGAGCCTTGCAGCATATTGACTGGTTAGAAAATAAGTTTGAAAATGTAAGACACCACAAATTTTCCTTGACTGGAGTTTTTGATGAATTCGTTAAAGACTTACCAGATACCCAAATGAAGGAGGAGCAATTACTGAGTTTAGCCAATACCAGAGCAAGACTGAGAATGACCACCTTGTATTATTTTGCTGCATTACATCGTTATCTGGTAGCTGGAACAGGTAATAAAGTTGAGGACTTTGGTGTAGGATTCTATACCAAGTATGGTGATGGGGGGGTAGATTTGAGTCCCATTGCTGATCTAATGAAGTCAGAAGTATATCAATTAGCTCAATATCTTGAAATAATCGAAGCCGTTCAAAAAGCTGCTCCTACTGATGGATTGTGGAGTGACAATAGAACAGACGAAGAACAAATGGGAGCCAGCTATAAGGAGCTGGAGTGGGCTATGGAGGAGCTAGTGCGAAATCCTTCCCTAAAGGAATTAGACAGAAAACAGCTTGATATTATTAAGGTTTACATGAATTTCAATCATCAAAACCAGCACAAAATGAATCCTATTCCCGTATGTAAAATCCCGCCTGGCTTTTAATCTAAATAAATAAAATGTTGATAAAGAATTCTATCAGATAATTATAAATACAAATCGAAAACTTTAGTCATTTTTGGATTGATCTATTTGATTTAAGACTTTTATTGAAAAAATATTACCACCCGGAATTACCGTCAAATTTTGCATGAATGCAAGTAACAGTCAATTGACCATAACCATCTACATGGCCTCGCAGTTGCCAAGTCGGAACTGGGTCATATTGAGTAGAGGGTCCATTTCCCATTGGAGTAATGTAAAATTCAAAATTACTATAAGTCGAACCAAGTGCAATACTTCCCTCCATTAGTGATGTAAAACCATCACTCCAGATTGGTGTAAACCGATCATTATAACCACCACCATCTCCCAGTCCATAAGTCATATTAGATTTTTGAATGTATGTTTCATTAGGTGAATATTCACCACTACTTCCACCAGATCTTATAACCCCAGATATAAACCAGTTATCCACAATTTCAGAAGATGAAGATTGTTTAACTTGAATTGTATTATATGTGGTATTCCATGAAAATCTTAAGACTCCTAACTCAAATAAAACAACATCATTTGCTGCATTTGTTTTGACTTGAGCTGATTTAATTTCAGAATTGTTGGATTGTTGTAGAGCACTTATTTCACTTTTCAAATCTCCAATTAATTGCATTAGAGAAGTTATCGTTCCATTGTCATTTAATGTCAATTGATCACCACTCCCTTTAAAACCAGTAGCAGAAACAATTCCTGAGGTGGTTGTATCACCATTATACATCACTTTAAAAGCGTCAGACCTAGCGCTAGAAGCTGAACCATTTCCAATTACAAAAGCTGGATTGGAAGTCGAAAATGAATCTGCACTTGTTGCTGAAGAACTACTTAAGTTATATCTTCCAATTACCAAGGAGCCCCAATCGCTTGCAGTTGTACTATGACCCATAGTCACAGAATAATACCCACTTGCAGTAGTGTATCGACCTATTGCAGTAGAGCCATATCCACTTGCCACTGTGTAGGAACCAAGTGCAGTAGAGTAATATTCACTGGCTGTGGTATTGAAGCCACTAGCAAAAGAGCCATAACCTGTTGCACCTCTAATCGAACTACTTTGACCTTGTTTACTTAAATCAACTGCATCACCTCCAATATCTCCGTGATTTGAGGAGTTTGATGAAGATAGTCTAACTCCTGTATTGTTATTTTCACTAACCGAAGCCAAAATACCAATTTTTGATACCCCATGTAATAGGTTTAATTCGGAAGCTGTTGAAGTAATTGCTGTTCCTCCAATATTTAAACCTGCAGCAGATACAACCCCTGAAGTATTTACAAGGGTTATATCTGCATTTCCTAATTGTATAGTATTAGATGCTTTAACAGAGGCCTCTGCTCCAATAGCGACCGAATTGAAAAGGTCACTCTCTCCATTAGTGCCTGAATTATAGCCAATTAATGTGAGTTTATCTCCAACTGTATTTTCCCAACCAGAACCATAACCCAGTGCTACATTATAATTACCCTCAGTATTAGCACGTAAACTTTCATAACCTAATGTAGTGTTTCCTCTACCTGAATCGTTATTGTCCATTGAATTTTTCCCAATCGCGGTATTATAACCTCCACTGGTATTAATTTTAAGAGAGCTATCCCCTACAGCGGTATTACTAATACCAATTGTATTAGTTTTAAGAGATGAACTTCCTATTGCTGTATTTCCACCTCCAGTATTAGACGAAGTAGAGCTTTCACCCCTAAGAGCATATACACCAATAGCAGTATTAGAACTATTGACAACTTCGCCTCCATTATTGAAATATTGCATAGCTTGATATCCTATTGCAATTGATTGTGAAGCGGCAATACTTGATTCTAATGAATATTGTCCAATAGCAATATTATAACCACCATTGATGTTTTTATTAATCGAATTTGTTCCAATAGCTATGTTATTATTACCATCATTGTTTTTCTCAAGAGCGCCTTTATTGATTGCCACATTGTCATCTCCACTTCGATTATCTTTCAAAGCATTGTAGCCTATTGCAACGTTAACAGAACCATTACTTATTTCAGTAGTTCTTGTTTGAAGGGCATATTCCCCAATTGCAATATTGCCAGCACTTGTAGTGAAGTCTTTATTCTGCATAGCATAATTTCCAACTGCTACATTCTCTCCAGTTAAATTTACACCCTGTACTCCAGATGAATACTCTGCGTATGGGACAGTTGTAAGTTGCTTTGTACACATATCCTGATATCCATTTCCTATATCTAATTCTTCTTTCATAAAGACACTTTGTGACCAATCTATATCAGAGAAGGTTCCGTTAACAATTGTTCCGCCGCCAACAGACAAATTAACGACCCCATCAGCGGGAATATTAACTATATGTTCCTCCTCATACACAGGAGAAACACTAGAGGTGCCATACATAAGTGTAAACTTCACTTTAACCTGATTATTAGAAATTATTTGTCCACTTGAGTGTTTTATTAAAGCCTGATAGTTAAATTGAGCATTTACCCCGATTGATATCAGCAAAAAAATAATTGTTTTCCTCATAATTCGTTATATATTTTAAAATTTAAAAAGCTTGGAATTAAAACTTCCAATTAATTTACATCAAATTAATTCAATTTTGATTTTAGTATATCAGACATAAATTAAAGTCAGTTAAATCACCCGGTGAAGCCTACTGGAAATTACATTTTTGAGACCTTGATACATTTTAATCTCCTTTAATGTTTCTTGGTTTTCCTCTTGGTCTTTCGTAACCAATTGAAGTTCAGTGATTTTTTGATCAATCAAATATCGTCTCATGGACAAGATCGTTTCACTAACAAGTTGTACTACCTCACTACCTTTAACTTTAACAAAAACATTTCTTTTCTCCCAATCATGTAGCTGATGTTGTTCCTCTTTCATGATCAAATCGGTAATGATTTGATTTTGGATTAAATCATCTGTTTGCATGATCTTTTCAAAGTTCAAATCAACTTGGTCTGTTTGGTAGAATTCAATCAGTTTATAAAAAATCTTCTTAAAAGTATCATGACTCAATTCAATTTCATCCTGTTGGAGATCCAAAAATATTTTCTCATACACCTTCACTGAAATTTTCTGGGTTTCTTCAATCACTTCCCCCTCCTGATTGGTTTTCGAAATAAGTTCCTCAAAATCCAACTCTTGATTTCCATATACTAATAAGATGGAGATGATCTGTTTTTCTAACTCAAAAATACGATCAACTTTAGTAGAGTTATCTGCTGTTTTTTTAATTAATGCAACAGATTCATCAGGAATAAACCTTTTAGCTCCTTTTCGCTTATTTTTCTGTTTGATTTGGGCTAATGTGCTAAAAAGTGCATTCTCTGAAATTTGCATTATTTCTGAGCAATTCTGAATGTAAATTTCTTGTTTGATGGGATCAGGAATCTTAAAAATACTCTCAACTATTTCCTTAATGGTTTCGGCTTTACGAACGGGATCGTTTTTTCCCTCTTCAGAAAGAAGTGATGCTTTGAATTGGATAAAATCCTGGGACTGTTCCTCCAAAAAATTTATGATGTGATCAGCGGAATGGGATCGGGCAAAACTATCTGGGTCATCTCCCTCTGGAAAACTACATACCCTTACATTCATACCTTGTTCCAAGATCAAATCTATTCCCCTGAGTGAGGCTCGGAGCCCTGGTGCATCACCATCAAATAAAACCACAATATTGGAAGTCAAGCGATTGATCATACGAATTTGATCCACCGTGAGAGCTGTTCCAGATGAAGAGACCACATTAGTAATCCCTGACTGATGCATTTGAATTACATCTGTGTACCCCTCAACCAAATAGCAAACATCATTTTTGACAATGCTTTGTTTGGACTCAAATATCCCATACAGCACCTTACTTTTACTGTAAATTTCACTTTCGGGAGAATTTAAATATTTCGCCGTTTTAGCATTTTCAGACAATATTCTTCCCCCAAAGCCTTGAACTCTTCCCGACATGCTACGGATTGGAAAAACAACTCTGCCCCTAAATCGATCAACTTGTCGATTCTCACTTACAATAACCAGACCTGTTTTTTCTAAAAAATCTAATTTGTAACCCTCTTTTTGAGATTTTTTAGCTAATTCATTAGAGGATTTTGGGGAATAACCTAAAGCAAATTTTTTGACGGTTTCGTCTCTAAAACCTCTTTCTTTGAAATAAGTTAAGCCTATGGATTTACCCTCTTCGGTCTCCCAAAGACTTTTTTCAAAAAAACCTAAAGCATATTGAGCAACCAAAAACATGCTCTCTCTGTCGTCTTTTATTTGTTTTTCTTCAGGGGAAACCTCCGTTTCCTCTATTTCTATATTGTATTTTTTTGCTAAACAACGAATGGCCTCAGGATAGGTAAAATGTTCGTGTTCCATTAAGAAAGCGATGACATTCCCTCCTTTTCCGCTACTAAAATCTTTCCAAATTTGCTTTGCGGGAGAAACCATAAAACTGGGAGTTTTTTCCTGAGTAAACGGACTCAACCCTTTGTAATTTGCTCCAGATTTTTTTAAAGTCACATACTCCTCAATAACCTCCTCCAATCGAGCAGCTTCATATACTTGGTCAATAGTACTTCTTGAAATCAAATCAGAGAAAAAGTTTATATAAAAGTAAAATTATATGATCATTAAGCAAAACTCCCAAAGCCAATTTCAACTTTATTGATCTATATATTTCGCTCAATAACATAATTGACCATCAACTCCAGTGAATCTCTGTATGTGTTTTTGGGAAAGGTTTTGAGCAATTCAATAGCTCGTACATGAAAAAACTCCATTTTTTCTTGGGCAAATTCGAGTCCACCCACTTCTTTTATTCTTTTGATGGCCTCACGAACCCTTTTTTTGTCTTTGTTATGATTTTTGACTGTATTGATTAACCAATTTTTATCGGAGCGATCCATTAAATTGAGAGCATGAATCATTGGTAATGTCATTTTTTGATCTTTGATATCGATTCCAGTAGGCTTTCCTATTTTTTGTTCTGAATAATCAAATAAATCGTCTTTGATCTGGAAAGCCATCCCCAAAAGTTCACCGAACTCATACATTTTGTTAACCTGCTCCTCATCAGCATCGACGGACTTAGCTCCCATTGCACAACAAGCAGCAAGTAGGGTCGCTGTTTTTTGACGTATGATTTCGTAATAAATTTCTTCTGTAATATCAAGATTTCTAGCTTTTTCGATTTGCAAAAGCTCTCCTTGACTCATTTCCCTAACCGCAATAGAGATAATCTTTAAGAGGTCAAAGTCTTCATTTTCTACAGAAAGCAACAATCCCTTCGAGAGTAAATAATCACCCACCAAAACAGCAATTTTATTTTTCCACAATGCGTTTATAGAAAAGAATCCCCTGCGCTGATTACTATCATCCACTACATCATCGTGCACCAGTGTAGCAGTGTGGATCAATTCGATAATCGCAGCCCCACGGTAAGATCGTTCATTTATTTTACCTTTACCCAACATTTTGGCTACCAAAAAAACAAACATTGGGCGCATTTGTTTCCCTTTTCTATTGACTATAAAATGAGTAATCCTATTAAGTAAAGCTACCTTGGAGGACATGGAAGTTTTGAATTTTTTTTCAAAAAGTTCCATTTCCTCATAAATGGGTTCCTTAATTTGCTCTACAACTTTCATTAGTCCGTAAAGATATTACTATTCATTCAGGAAATATAATCTATACACTTTCTGTCTTGTTGGCCAACTGACCACAAGCTGCATCAATATCTTTACCTCTTGATCTCCTTACTGTGACAGTAATTTTTTGTGCCTCCAAAGCAGTTTGATATGCCACAATTCTATCTTTTTCTGCTTGAAAGAATTGGTCGTCTCCTATTGAATTATATTCTATCAAATTAACTTTGCAGGGAGCGATTTTACAAAATTCGATCAATGCCCTTATATCTTTATCGTCATCATTTATTCCTTTCCAAACAATATACTCATAAGTGACGATTTTCGCTGTTTTTTCATGCCAATATCGGATAGAATCAGCCAGATCGTTAAGAGGAAATTTTTCAGCAAAAGGCATTAATTGTGATCTTAACTCTTGCCTTGCACTATGGAGTGAAACGGCTAATTCAAAGCGAACTTGATCATCAGCCATTTTAATGATCATTTTAGAAATTCCCGAAGTAGAGACTGTGATTCTTGATGGGGACATACCAAGTCCATCTGGCTGTGTAATTTTATCAATCGCGTCTATGAGGTTTTTGTAATTAATCAAAGGTTCTCCCATTCCCATAAATACAATATTGGAAAGAGGGCGGTCGAAATACAAACGGCTTTGCTGATCCATAGCAACTACTTGATCATAGATTTCATCAGCATTAAGATTTCGCATTCTTTTGATTGTAGCAGTCGCACAAAATTTACAATCCAAACTACAACCTACCTGTGATGAAACGCAAGCAGTGGTTCGAGTGGCGGTAGGGATAAGAACAGATTCAACAACCAAATTGTCGTAAAGTTTAACAGCATTTTTGATGGTCCCATCATTGCTTTTTTGTTGCTTATCTATGTCGATATGATTTATAACAAAATGGTCTTTTAACAAAGCTCTAGTTGATTTTGAAAGATTGGTCATGCCCTCAAAATTATGAATACCTTTTTGCCACAACCATTGATAAACCTGATTACCTCGAAATGCTTGATCCTGGTTTTCAGTAAAAAAACGCCTTAGATCCTCAAGTGAAAGAGACCGAATATCACTTTTTTTTTCGGTTTTCATTATCAATATCATTCAAACATCTTCTCCATAATGCCTCAAATATAGCTACAATATGAGCATGGCATCACCATAAGAGTAAAAGTTATATTTATTTTTGACGGCTTGTTTATAAGCTTCTTTAATAAAATCAACATCTGCGAAAGCGGAAACCATCATCAACAGTGTAGATTTTGGAGTGTGAAAGTTGGTAATCATACAATTTGCTATAGAGAAGTCATATGGAGGGAAAATAAATTTATGTGTCCACCCTTGGTATGGGTTTAGGGTACCCATAGAGGATACAGAAGATTCCAAACCTCTCATAACAGTTGTTCCCACTGCGCAAATCCTACGTTTAGAACTCAATGCATTATTAACTAAATTAGAAGCTTCATTTGTGATTATCAACTCCTCAGAGTCCATTTTATGTTTTGAGAGATCCTCCACCTCAACGGGACTAAAAGTTCCCAGCCCAACGTGTAAGGTCAATTCAGCCAAGTCAATCCCTTTTATTTGAAGTCTTTTGATCAAATGTTTTGAAAAATGAAGTCCTGCTGTAGGAGCAGCTACGGCCCCCTCGTGTTTAGCATATATGGTTTGATAACGTTCCTCGTCCTCTTCCTCAATGGGTCGGTTAATGTATTTTGGAAGTGGAGTCTGACCCAATTCTTTAAGCTTAGATCGGAATTCACTGTAGGAACCATCAAAGAGAAATCTCAGTGTCCTGCCTCTTGAAGTGGTATTATCAATCACCTCTGCAACCAAACTGTCATCATTTCCAAAATAAAGTTTATTTCCAATTCTAATTTTCCTAGCAGGATCTACCAAAACATCCCAAAGACGTTGTTCCTCGTTGAGTTCCCTCAACAAAAAGACCTCAATTCTTGCTCCGGTTTTTTCCTTATTCCCAAAAAGTCTAGCAGGAAAAACTTTAGTATTATTCAATACCATCACATCGCCCTCATCGAAAAAATTTATTACGTCTTTAAAGGTATGATGACTAATTGACTTATCGGCGCGATTGAGAACCATTAATCGGGATTCATCTCTTCCAGCAGAGGGTCTTTGTGCTAATAACACATTGGGAAGTTCAAAACTAAAGTCTGATAATTTCATGATTTATTTTTATGCGTTGCAAATATAGTTTCTACGGGAGGGGGTTGTCAAGAAAAAAGCAATAAAAAAACTAAATTATATTTTGATCAAAGTCTATTTTCCTCAAATCATCCCAGAAATCAGGATAAGACTTCGATACTACGTCTGCATTGTTGATATAAATGGGTACCTTTAATGCCAAAGGAGCAAAAGACATTGCCATTCTGTGATCATTGTAGGTATCGATACAAATATTTTTTTTGATTTTATCCGAATTAGCAAGTTCAAGACTTCTATCAGTAATTTTTACCTCTGCTCCCAACTTTTGCAGTTCAACTTTCAAAGCTGTTAAACGATCCGTTTCCTTGATTTTCAATGTATGTAAACCTGTAAGCTTACAATCAACATTAAGACCAAAACATGTTACAGCGATAGTTTGAGCTAAATCGGGTGTGTTTCTAAGATTTAAAATTACACAATTGGGAAGTTTAAAACCTTTAATTTTGGAAAGTGTTATTTTTCCGTCTAAATGAGTGGTTTTGACCCCAAATTTTTCATAAATCTCAGACAGGGCAGCATCACCTTGTTTACTTTCCTCAAAATAACTACTCAAGGTAATTTCACCACAATCGGCCATTGACACAATAGAATAGAAATAGGAGGCAGAACTCCAATCAGACTCTACCTTCCAATTGTAAGCTTCGATTTCTGAGGTTGGCTTTATAATAATTTGACTTTTCTCAAAAGCAGTTTCAAAACCCAATTGATCCATTATAGTTTGAGTCATTTTGATGTATGGAACCGAGGTAGTTTCTCCTAACAAATTAATTTTTAATCCATTCTTTAAACTAGGTGCAATCAGCATCAAAGCAGAAATATACTGACTGCTGATATTTGCAGGCAAGGATACCTGATCCTTTTTAATTTCCTTACCTCGAATGATCAATGGGGGAAAACCAAATTCTTTTTCATAGGTAATATCTGCTCCCAAACTGTTCAATGCCTCAACCAAAAGTTTTATGGGACGTTCTTGCATTCTTTCTGACCCTGTCAAAATAATTTGGCGACCAGGTTGAATAGCAAAATAGGCCGTTAAAAAACGCATGGCCGTTCCTGCATGATGAATATCCACAATACTTTTTTGACTTTTCAATCCATTTTGAGTGAGTTGTGAGTCATCCGAATTGGAAAGATTTAAAATATCAATTTGAGGATACAAAGCCTTTAGCACCAAAATTCTATTTGATTCACTCTTGGAACCTGTTATGTTAAGCTCGCCACGAATGACTTGAGTGGCGTGATGTAATTTCAACCTCATTCTGGTATTTTATTTCAACTTTGAATTATTTTGATGTCGATGATGATCTCGTTGGGATTTGATTTTCATTTTTTTATCAAATGCGTTTTGTAAATCCACACCCGTTTGATTGGCCAAACACAATACAACAAAAATTACATCAGCAAGCTCCTCCCCCAGATCTTTTGTCTTATCACTTTCTTTTTCACTTTGTTCCCCGTACCTCCTGGCAATGATACGCGCAACTTCACCCACCTCCTCGGTCAATTGGGCCATATTAGTCAACTCATCAAAATAGCGCACACCATGATTCTTGATCCAGTTATCAACTATTTTTTGTGCTTTTTGTAATTCCATTTGAAGGCGAATTTAAAACATTCCTTTTGGTGACAAAAGTATAAGTCTAAAAATCATATAATGCCTCTTATTTGGTGCAAATTTAAAACTATTGGGCAATGATTGTGTTGCAGTTCATTATGAGAATTAAAATGTATTGCATGCATCCCGATATTCAAAGCTCCTAAAATATCTGCCTCTAGACTATCTCCTATCATTATAGAATTTTTAGGAAGAGTATTGGTTTGATTTAAAGCATGTTTAAAAATGATGGGGTGGGGTTTTTTATACCCCACTTTTTCAGCTGTAAAAATCTTTTCAAAATAAGAATTTAGGCCTGAGTTATTTATTTTATGGTGTTGAACCTCTTCAAAGCCGTTGGTAATGACATGAAGTTGATATCTGACTTGCAGATCCTCCAAAAGAGAAATTGCCCCTTCAAAAAGGTTTGAAAAAGTGGAAAGATTTAAGATATATAGATCAGAGATCAATTCAATTTTGTTTGGATCAAAATCAAAATCAATGGCTTGAAAAGTTTTAATCAATCGTAAACTTCGAAGTTCCTCTTGTGAAATTTTATCCTCTCTATACATCTTCCAATATTGATGATTAATTCCATTATAAACCTTTAAAAAATCATCTAGATTTAGATAGATATTTAGTTTATCAAAAATCCTCTCAAAGGTTAAAGCTGAGTTTTTTTCAAAATCCCAAAGGGTGTGATCCAAATCGAAGAACACATCGGTAATCTGTTTTTTATCTAGCATGAAATTCAAGATAATTAATGAATTGATCTCGCCAATTATTTTTCATCACCCCTGAATTTAGCACTGCATTAGAAAAAGAAACTCCATGAAAAGCAGAACGAGTGGGTAAATTTTTGTAGAGTTCCTCTAACCTTTTAAACGCCTTTCGATTGGAGAAACTTCTTAATCCCGACTCATCTGCAACTACAGGATGAATTTTTAATGAAGTTTGAAGATCATTATTTAGATCGTAAAAATAAAATGGTACAGCTGTGGAAGCTCGATAACCAATTTCCTCTGTATACCCCATACTGTAATCCTTTTGAATTTCATGCTCCAAAAGATTGTAGTAACCAGAGGAGGCTGACAAAAGACCATAATTGAATCTTACTGAATCAATTTTTTTGATGATCAGCTTTTTGAGTTGATCACGCTCTCGGTTTAAAGATTTTGATTCCTCTTGTGAGGCGTATGAGGCCAAAAGGGAAACTTGATTTAAATCAGCAGTATTTTTGATTAGCTTTCGAAAACTAAAGTTAGATATTGAAACACCTCTGTCGTAAAAAGTATTTTTGGCAAAAAGAAAAAAATATAATGGTGAAGTATTAAATTTTTTAAATAAAGCCTCCAACTCTTCAAAACTGTTGTATGGATCTTTTTTCAAACCCAATAAAACCATATACTGCTCAATAATTGCAAAAAAATCCAAACGCCAAAGTGCTGTCAGGGTATCTGCAATTTTTATTAATAATGATTTTTTTTGATACTGATAAGGATTTACGACAGAAATTATGGGTTGAAATTTTGGTTTTTCCCACGAAACATGTGGAAGTTCAGGAAAAAACTCATGTAATTTATCCTTCAAACGAACCGCCCACAAATCGATCAATGGCATTTCTAAAAAGCTATTTTTTGATGCCAAGCTTTGATAGGCCAGAAAAGCACCTAGCTCATTTTTTACATGTGGTAAAAATTCCTCATATCGACTCATCAGATAGAAAGAAGCTGCAAAAACATCATAGGGTAATTGTGATGTTTTTCCCATCTTAAAAAAAGCGGGTAGACCCGACCAATTCGACACCTCTATGGACACCTCCTGAATACCTTGCTGGAATAGCAAATCATCACAGGCTATAAAAAATTCTTTTCCAAGGGGTTGATGGGTATAACTCAATTTGGGACCAGAATGAGAAACGAATTTCTCAATAGATGATGTAAAATCGACAGGAAGTTCGAGAATCCTTATAAAAATTTGCCTAAATGTATAAGTTAATCGAGGAGTAATTTTGTGAGAATAAACCAGTATCATTCAGATCAGATTTTCGTCTGCAAGCTAAAATAAGGCTTTTAAGAGACAATAAGATCATCTGAAATTAGAATATCAAAAGTTACGGCGCATGTAACAAATTTTTCGGTCATGCTTAGATCTTGTGTAATGAGGTTAATATTTAAACAAGTATGATTGTGAGCTAAATCAAAGCCATTAATCCCAATTCTAAGCTACTTTTATGTCAATTTCAGTGGTTGTGATTGTTTTACTAAGAGAGCTTACGGTACTTTATTCGTATATTTTCCAAAAAAAAATTATCGTGATTCCATCTTTAGACGGCCAAATTTGTTGGTAAATCAGACATTTATTTAGAATTTACTCAGATAAAAGTCTCTTATAATTTTAATAGCAAGATAATCTAGCTTTCAAGTCCTCCCATTCAAGCCCACCATAATTCCCAGAACTCATCATCAACAAAACTGATTTATGATAATCAAGCTCCAAAAGGTGTTTTTTTAATTTTTTTGGTTCAGTAAAAACCATTAACTCCGGTAGATCAAATGCCAGAAAAATCTCCTCGGCACTGATAGGAATCCTATTTTTTATTTTTAAAGCCTCAGGGTCATAAAAAACAATGGGCAGGTCGGCTTTTTCCAGGGTATGGCGATATTGTAAAATAAAAGAGGGGTCTAAACTACTGAATGTGTGCAATTCCAAACAAGCAACGAGCTTAGAGTCAGGAAATTGTTCTTTAACGGCCTGCGTGGTCGCCTTTACCTTGCTAGGGGCATGGGCAAAATCCTTAAAAAGACAACTGGTCGTTCCGCTGACCAGTCTTTCAAGACGTTTTGATGCCCCTCTAAAAGTACCAATGGCTTGATAAAAATCATCTTCATCAATACCCATCAGTTGACAAATCCACTTAGCTCCAGAAAGGTTTGAAAGATTATGTTTTCCAAAAAAACCAAGTGGGATTGATCCTTCATCTGTATCAATATAAGTTACTCCCTCTTTAATCGAATGATCTAAAATACTGTATGGCTCCTTCCTGATAGTATTCTGAGATTCAGTGACCATTTCACGCAATATATCGTCCTGTTCATTATAAACTAAAACTCCACCTGCTGTTACTGAATCAATAAATATTTTGAATTGATAGTTGTAATCAACTTGTGTTTTAAAAACATTGACATGATCCCATGCAATTCCACTAATTAATGCAATTTGAGGCTCATAGTGATGGAATTTTGGTCTTGAATCGATAGGGGAGGACAAATATTCATCTCCCTCAAGAAGGATAAATTCATTATTATCAGACAAATACACTGAATTATGAAAG